>NZ_AQOJ01000041.1:0-32477 GCF_000364685.1 Xanthomonas sp. SHU 166 | reverse complement strand
CGGCTGCGTGCCCCAGCCCTGCGGCTGCGGCGCATCGCGCAGGTCGAAACGCAGGCGGCCGCCCTGGCGCAACTGCGCCCAGTCCAGCCACACCGGCGCGTGCGCGCGGCCGTCCAGCGACACGCCACCGACGTAGCGCAGCTTGCCGTCGCCGGCCTGCGGCGCATCGATGCGCAGCGTACGGCCCGGCCCCACGTCCAGTTCGATGCGCGAAAAGCGCGGCGCGTGCAGCAGGAACTGTCCGGTGCCGGGCACCGCCGGATACAGGCCCATCACGCTGAAGAGGTACCACGCCGACATCGTGCCCAGGTCGTCGTTGCCGGTGACGCCATTCGGCGCATTGGTGAACAGCGTCTGCGCCGCATGCAGCACGGTGCTGGTCTTCCACGGCTGGCCGATCAGCGTGTACATCCACGGCGCATGCAGGTCCGGCTCGTTGTTGGGGTTGTAGCGGAACTGGCTGTAGTAGCTGTACGGCCCCATCACCCATTCCTTGCGCGCGGCGCCAGACGGGTCGGCCAGCAGCGCGTCGTAGGCGAAGAAGGTGTCCAGGCGGCGTGCGGTCTGCTCCGGCCCGTGCATCGCCTCCACCAGGCCCGGCACGTCCTGCTGCGCCAGCCACTGGTATTGCCAGGCCGTGCCTTCGTGGAAACCGTGCTGCGAACGCGGATCGTAATGGCCATCCGCCGGCGTGTACCACGCCCCGTCCTCGGTGCGCGGCCGCGGGAAACCGGTGAAGCCGGTCTGCGTGTCGCGCACCGATGGATCCCAGATCGAACGCCAGTTGCGCCCACGCCGATTCAGCACCGCCGCGTCCTCGGCATGCCCCAGCGCACCGGCCATCGTCGACAGCGCGCAATCGGCCAGCGCGTACTCCAGCGTCGCCGAGCCGCCGTGGTGCGGGTCGACATCCATGCCCTTGGACGGAAACGCGCGGTCGTACTGCACGAAACCCTGCGCCAGGTAGTTGGCATTGCCGGAGCGCCCGGCATGGCGCGAATTCAACGGCGGCATCTCGAACGCATTGCGGCGCAGCGCCGCGTAGGCCTCTGCCTCGCGCCCCTGCAACGCGCCGAAGCGCCACAGGTCGACCAGGAACGGCGTGACCGGATCGCCGGTCATCACGTTGGTCTCGAAGTTGGCATAGCCCCAGCGCGGCAGCCAGCCGCCTTGCGCGTTGATCGCCAGGATCGAGCGGCCGATGTCGGCGGCGCGCTGCGGCCGCAGCAACGCCAGCAACTGGTTCTGCGCACGATAAGTGTCCCACAGCGAGAAGAACTCGTGGTAGGTCCAGCCGTCGGCGTGGTGGATGCCGTCGTCGTAGCCGCGATAACGACCATCGGCGTCGCTGCCGGTCAGCGGCTGCAGCAGCGCGTGGTAGAGCGCGGTGTAGAACACCACGCGGTCGTCGCCGCTGGCGCCCTGCACGCGCACGCTGGCCAGTTCCTTGTCCCAGGCCTGCTGCGCGCGGGCGCGCATCGCATCGAAGCCGAGCAGGCGGCCGTTGACCATACCCTCGCGGCGCAGGTTGTTGCGTGCGCCCTCGGCGTCCACGTGCGAGATCGCCGAGATGGCGGTCACCGCGCGGCCCTTACTCAGGTCGAAGGTGAGCCACGCGCCGCTGGGCTTGCCCTCGCCCTCCATGCCATGCCGCGAGCCCGGCACGCCGCCGGCCTCGCCCCAGGTGCCGAAGGCCTTGAATGGGCGATCGAACTCCAGGCGGAACCAGGTGGTGTACTGGTGGCCGCCACAGAAGCTCTGCGTCACCAGCTTGCCTTCCACGACGCGGTCGCCGACCACGTTCAGGGTGCTGCCGGTGACCGTGTGGCGGGCGTTGGCTTGGCCGATGTTGACCAGTACGTGGCCGTCGCCCGAGGTGCTGAAGGTGTAGCGCTCGGCCGCAGCGCGGGTCAGTGCGGTCGCTTCGGCGTCGATGCCGCCGTAATCGGTCAGCCGCACCTTGTAGTAGCCGGCCTGGCCGCGCTCGCCGTCGTGCTGGTAGTGCGCGCCATAGCGAGTGTGGTCGAACGCCTGCGGGTCGCCCGTATCGAACGCGCCGCCGGGACCGATACGCCCGGTCACCGGCAGCACCGAGACCTGCCCGCCCTGCTCCCAGCAGCCGGCGCCGGACAGGAAGGAATGGCCGAAGCCGCGGATCTGCGGATCGTCGTAGCGCCAGCCGGCGTAGTGCGCGCCGATCGGGCTGACCTGGATCATGCCGAACGGAGCGGACGCACCGGGGAAGGTGTTGCCGTCGTCCTTGCTGCCGATGAAGGTGTTGACCTCGGCACTGAGCCGCGGCGCGGCGGCCAGTGCCGGCGTCACCAGCAGCAAGGACAAGGCGAACATGCGCAGCAGGGAGGGCAGCGGGGAAGACGTCATGCGATGGATCCTGTAGTGGACGACCGCGGCAAGCGCGACGGCGCGGTCGTGGACGGCGAAAACGGTGGCCCGGCCGCCGCCGGACCGTCGCGCCCATGCCGTCCGCCGCGCGGCAGGCATGGGCACGACACGCGCCAGCTTAGAACTTGTAGGTCAACCCCAGGTACGCCAGCCGCCCGGCGTAACCGCCGGTGTAGAAGCGCGCCCGGGTGTCGTCGCCCAGGTGCTGGCGCGACTCCTGCTTGGTCAGGTTGAGCACCGAGGCGGTGAGGCTGAGCGCCGGGGTGATGTTGTACGCCGCGTTCAGATCGATCTGGTAGTACGGCTCCTCGTACACGTTCAAGCCGTTGACCAGGCCCTGCACCAGTTCACCGCGACGGTTGTACGAGGCGCGCAGCAGCAGCCGGTCGGTCTCGTAGAACACGGTGAGGTTGGTCTGGTTCTTGGCGCTGCCCGGCATCGCGGTCTTGCCGACCTCGGTGCCATCCTCCAGCCGCACCGCGGCCTTGCTGGCATCGTTGTAGGTGTAGTTGAACTGCACGCCGAGGCCGGAGGGCAGCGTGTGCTGCGCGTACAGCTCCACGCCCTGCGACACCGCATCCTGGCCGCCGGCCTTGGTGCTGTAGTTCTGCACGGTGACCGTCTGGCCGTTGATCAGCATGTTGACGTCGCTGATCACATCGACCGAGAAGTTCTCCACGTTCTTGCGGAACAGCCCGACGCCCGCCACCGAGCCCGGCTGGAAGTACCACTCCAGCCCCAGGTCGAACTGGTTGGCCTTGTACGGCTCCAGCTTCTTGTTGCTGCCCGAACCATACCAGCCCTGCTCGCTGGCGCCGCCGGTCAGGCGCCGGTCGGCCACGTACTCGGGGCTGTAGTACTCCAGGCTGCCGGGCGCGGCGATGGCGTTGTAGCTGGGCCGTGCGATCACCTTCGACGCCGCCGCGCGCAGCAGCAGGTTCTCGGTCAGGTCGTAGGCCAGGTTGAAGCTGGGCAGCACGTCGGTGTACTTACGGTCCAGCGCGCTGACCACGAACGACTCGGTGCGCTGCTCGGTGTCCGACAGCCGCCAGTAGCCTTCGGTACCGCAGTAGGTATCGGCCGGCGCGCCGGCGGGCATGGCCGCACCCTGCTGACAGGCCAGCGGATTGCCGTCGGCACCATCGAAGAAATAATCGTTGTAGGCGGTCACCTTGTCGGTGGAATCGGCATGCTGGCCGGTGCGCGCCACCCGCACGCCGACGTTGCCGCGCAGGCGCTCGGTGTGGAAGTTGAGCTGCAGGTAGGTCGAATAGATCTTCTCGTCGACGTTGTAGACGAAGTTGTCTTCGTTACGGGTCTGCATCGCGCCGTAGGTCTGGTTCAAGTAGCCGATGTAGCCGGGGAAGTTGATCGCCGGGAACGCGCTGGACTTCACCCCGCCGGCCAGGTTGTCCAGCGGGAACAGCAGGTCCGGCGAGAATTGCGTGGCCAGCGCGTTGCAGCGCCCGTTCCAGTAGCGGTTGTTGTAGTCGCTCGGGTCGGTGCCCGGGCACACCCAGTAGTTGTTGCCGGTGTTGCGGTGGATACCGCCGTCGCGGCGCTTGAGGCCGAACTGCAGCGAGTCGAAGAACTCGCCGTCCATGTGCCAGGTGGTATCGATCTGCGCGTACTGCTGCTGGTTGGTGTTGCGGGTCCAGGACGAACCGGTCGAACCCAGGTCGACCTGCAGGATGCCGTCGCGCAGGTTCTGCATCAGCTCCGGCGAGAAGGTCATGGTTGGCGTGCCGGTCAGGTCCCAGGCGCTGGCGAAGTTGCCGTTGCTCCAGCTGCCGTCGGCGTTCTGCCGGCGCGGCTTGATCGGCAGCGAGAACTGCAGTTCCGGCCCGCCCTTGGCCCAGGTGCGGCCGGCCTTGAACGACACGTCCACCTTCTCGCCGCGCCACTCGCCGCCCAGGTCCACCGTCTGCGACAGCGACTTCTCGATGTTGTAGCTGCCGGTGATCTGCGGCGTGGGCACCGTGCAGTCGTCGGAGCCCCAACCGTCCTTTGGCAGGCCAGCCGCGGCGGCCTGAATCTCGTTGCAGTAATAGGTCTTGCCTGGATGCAGGCTGTAGGCGGCGCCGGTGACGATGGTGCCGCTGGGATCGAACTGCAGACCGTCGAGCAGACGGCCGCCCCGCCAGTTGCCGTCGCCGTAGTAGCGCGCAATGTTCCACTCGGGAATCTTGATGGTGTTGGTCTGCGAGTTCTGCGACAGGTCGAAGCGGAAGTAGTTCGCGGTCAGGGTCAGGTCGTCGGTGGGCTTGAACTGGAAGGTCAGCTGGCCGCCCTTGCGCTCGCGCTCTTCCTGCTTGACGTCCAGGCTGACCGCGGTCGGCATCATGAAGCCGGTGTAGTACTGGCCGTTCTGGTCCCAGAAGCCGGTGCCACCCCACCAGTCGCCTTTGAAGTCGGATGGCCTGCCGTTGACGTCGACCGCCGGGCCGACCTCGTTAGCGCCGTACCACTGCCAATTCTCGGTACTGGCGTTGAGCGTGCGCGCCGTGCGCTTCTGCTGCGTGTACCCCACGAACACGCCGAAGCGGTTGTCCTGGTCGTGCCACGAGTACGAGCCGGAGAACTGGCCATCGGTCTTCTTGCTGCTGTCCGACCACACGCCCTCGGCGGAGACGAAGCCGGAATTGGGCTCCAGCTCCAGCGGGCGCCGCGTCTGCAGGATCACCGTGCCGCCGATGCCACCTTCGTCGATGCGCGCTTCCGGCGTCTTGTACAGCTCGGCGCTGCCCAGCAGGTTCGACGGCAGCAGGGTGTAGTTGAACGAGCGCGTCGGGTCGCCGTTGGATTCGGCGGTAGCGATGTAGTTGCCGTTCAATTCGGTCAGCACCAGCTCCGAGGACAGGCCGCGCACGCTGACGTTCTTGCCTTCGCCGCCGTCGCGGGTGATGACCACGCCGGGTACGCGCTGCAGCGCATCGGCCACGTTCTTGTCGGGGAACTTGCCTACATCCTCGGCGGTGATCACATCGACCACGGCGTTGGCGTTGCGCTTCTGCTCCAGGCTCTTCTCGATCGCGTAGCGGTAGCCGGTGACCGTCACCGCATCCAGGTCGGTGGCCTTGACCTCGGCCTGACCCGTGGGGGCCGGCGTGCCGTCGGCCTGCTGGGCGAAGGCGGTGGTGGAGGCGGCGCTGGCGAGCAGCGCGATGGCGATACCCGCAGACAAGGGGCTACGGTGGCGTGCATATGGCTTGCAATTCATGTCAATCATCCTCTCCCAAAGATTGATCGGCTTGCGGCACGCATGGGTGTCGCTCGATCCAGACCGAACGAACATGCGTGCATCGTTGTAGTGAAGACATCCGGCGCCATCGCGGCATGCCGGTCGTGCGGTCCCTCCCCTCGCAACAGTCCCGTTTAATTGGATCGTTCTAATCCGTTGAAAAACTAAGTATCACAGCGCTTGGCGCAGCGCATGCTGCCGCGCAACAGCGCTAATGCGTTCGACGAGTGCTGCAGTGGGCGATGCGCAGTGCGCAGGCGCAGCGCTGTCGCGTGTTCATGGCATGGCCTGCCGTGTCACCGGCCGCAGCAGCTCGATCTCGCCCAGCGCCACGCCTTCGCCAGCCTCCAGGCGCAGGCGGTACGCGCTGTACGCACCCGGCGTGGCGATGCGGAACGGCCGCAACTGTCGCGCCCAGGCGAATGCCTGCGCACGCCGCTGGTCCAGCGTGGTCCACGCGCCATCGCCGTTGCGCCCTTCCAGCGTCCACGCCAGGCCGGACACCGCGGCATCGCCGCTGGTCAGCGTGTAGTACGTGGCAGGCATCGGTGTGTCGAAGCGCAGGTCGACACTGCGCCCGGCCGGCAGCGGCAGCGCCGTCGTTGCATCGTCGTCGATCAAGACCGCGGCCTTGGGTTGCCCTTCCAACGTCACCGCCACGGCCTGCGACGCCACATCCTCCAGCCCGCGCGGCGCACTGCCCGGCGGCGTCAGCGACGGCGGCAACGCGTCCGCGCCGCTCCCCCAGCGCGAGGGCGTCGCCCCCATCACGAACTCCAGCGTGGCGCCGTCGGCGATGTCCTGGTGGCGCAGCCAGGCCTTGTTCCACGGCTTGCCGTTGAGCGTGAGCGACTGCACGTACACGTTGCGCGCACTGTTGTTGCGCGCGATCACCACCAGCTTGCGACCGTTGCCGAGCTCGACCTCGGCACGCGGAAACGCCGGCGAGCCGATCACGTACTCCGGCGCGCCCATCCGCAGCGGATACAGCCCGAGCATGGCGAACAGGTACCACGCCGACATCTCGCCGTTGTCCTCGTCGCCCGGATAGCCCTGGCCGATCTCGCTGCCCAGGTACAGCCGGCGCAGCACCTCGCGGGTGAGGCGCTGGGTCTTCCACGGCTGCCCCGCCGCCACGTACATCCAAGGCAGATGGTGCGAGGGCTGGTTGCTGTGCGCGTACATGCCCATGCGCACGTCGCGCGCCTCGGTCATCTCGTGGATGACGCCGCGGTAGCTGCCGGCAAAGCGCTTGTCGGCCGTCTCCGACGTAGCGAAGAGCTCGTCCAATCGCGCCGCCATGGCGTCCTCGCCGCCGAGCAGCCCGGCCAGGCCCGCGGCGTCGTGCGGCGTGGTGAAGGCGAAGGTCCAGGCATTGGCCTCGGTGTAGTCGCCGCCCCATACGCGCGGATCGAACTTCGACGCAGGCGTACTCCACTGGCCGGCCGGCGTACGCCCGCGGAAGAAACGCGTGGCCGGGTCGAACAGATACACATAATCGGTGGCACGCGCCCGGAAGTACTCGGCTTCCTCGCGGTAACGCTGTGCCTGCTGCGGCTCCTGTTCCTGCTCCGCCAGCGCCTGCGCCATCTGCGCCAGGCCGAAGTCGTTGAGCGCGCCTTCCAGCGTCCACGACAGCCCTTCGTGCACGTCGTTGGCAGCATAGCCGCGGTACATCGAGCGGGCCAGGCCCTTGCGGCCCACATTCGACACCGGCGGCACCACCGTCGCGTTGCGTAGCGCCGCCGCATACGCCTCGTGCGGATCGAACCCGCGCACGCCCTTCAACCAGGCATCGGCGAACGCCACGTCGGAACTGGTGCCGACCATCAGGTCCGCATAGCCCGGCGAGGACCAGCGCGCCACCCAGCCGCCGTCGCGGTATTGCTGCAGGAATCCGTCGATCATCGCCCCGGCCTGTTCCGGCGCGAACAGCGCATAGGCCGGCCAACTGGTGCGGAAGGTGTCCCAGAAGCCGTTGTTGACGTAGACCTTGCCCGGCAGGATCGGCGCCGCGGTGCGTTCGGCATCGCCGCCCGCGTTGTCCTTGGACCAACTGTTCTGGTCGGCATGCCGCCAATCCGGATGCGCCGCGTCGCCGACGTTCTCGTGGGCGATGTTGGGATAAAGGAACAGCCGATACAGATTGGAGTACACCGTGACCCGCTGGTCGTGGCTGGCGCCTCGCACCTGTACCCGGCCCAGCACCGCGTCCCACGCGTCCTGCGCACGCGACTGCACCAGCTCGAACCCGGCGTCGCCGATCTCCTGCTGCAGATTGCGCTGCGCCTGCTCCACCGAGATCAGCGAGGTGGCGATGCGCATCACCACCGTGCGGTCCGCGCCCGGCGCGAACTTCACATAGCCGGTCGGGCGCCCGGTGGCGATCTTGCCGCTGGCCGTCCACGGACGGTCGAAGCGCGCATACACGAACAGGCGCGTGGCGCCATTGGACAGGCCGCTGCGCGTGTCGGAATAGCCACGCAGGGTCTGCGTCGCCGCATCCAGAGTCAGCCCGCCGCGCGCGTCGACATTGTCGAACAACAGATTGGCATCGCCACCCTCGGGAAAGCGAAAGCGGAAGATCGCCGCCCGCTCGCTCGGCGCCAACTCGGCGCGGATGCCGTTGTCGAAGTCCACCCGGTACAGATGCGGGCGTGCCTCCTCGCGGTCGTGGCCGAACGACAACGCACGCTTCGCACGGTCCGCCTCCGGCACCCCGCGCGTGGACGACGGCATCACCTGGAAGGTCTGGCGATCGCCCATCCACGGACTAGGCTCGTGGCTGATCGACAGCGCCTGCAACCGCGGCCGGTTGTCGTCGCCGTTCTGCTCGTTCCAGCGGTACAGCCAGCTCAGCGTCCCCGCATCGGTCGCTGGCACCCAGAAATTGAAGCCATGCGGCATCGCCGTGGCCGGGATGTTGTTGCCGCGTGAGAACGTACCGTTGGACTGCGTGCCGCGCGTGGTCACTACCTCGTCGCTGGGCCGCCGCGCCGCCTGCAGCGCCGCTTCACGGCGCACCACGACATCATCGATCCAGCCCGATGCCACCTTGCCGGCGCCAGGCTGCACCTGCAACTCGATGGCACGGATGCGCTTGCCGCGCAAGGCCGCCACCTCACCCAACCGCACCTGCTTGAGCGCCCACTGCTGCGGATACAGCGTCTTCGACGCCGCCTGCCCCGCCGCACTGACCGGCGCTCCGTGCTGATCCTCCACGCCCAATTCGGACAGGCGGCGCCCATCGTCGAACAGCAGATCCACCGTTACGCCCGTCGACGCCACCGTGTCGCCGTCGACAATCTCCGGCAGCACCATCCACGACAGCACCGTGTGCGGCTCCACGGGAAGATCGACCGCGAACAGCTGTGCGTGCCCGGCTGCATTAGCGCGATAGTGCAGCGCATGCAGCCCGGTGTAGCCCATGCCGGCCTTGGCCGCGTAGGGCTGCTCGGGGCCCTTGCCGATGGCGACGCTCACGCCTGTTTTGTCGGACTGCGCCGCCGAAGCTGGCGCAGGTTCGCCCCGCTCGAACGAGGACGCAAAATCGGCATCGGCCGCGCGTGCCGCGCCAGTTCCCGCGCACAGCAACGCCGAGGCAACGAGCGACGCCACCCACCTGCAAGACGATTCGGACAGGTGCGCGAAGCGCAGACGGATTGGCATGGCAGACTCCCCAAACTCTCTCGGTCGGTTGTGCCGCGACGTGTGGCGTCAAGCACTTCCAGTGGCAACGGCGCACAGTGAAGGCACGCAACGTGGACCGGATCGACCCGATGAATCGCAGCTCAAGTCGGCATCCGACACCGCTTCACAACCGCAGCTGCATGCGGACACAAGAGCAGGCCTCAGCAAACGCGTAGCACGCGATCCCTACCCGCCGTCTTCCCCAGATGCGCTGCATCAACGGCTTTGGATCGATCCAACTAGGCTAGAAGTAACACGCCTTTTGATGAGTTGCATGCTGCTTCGCAACAGTTCGTCTCCGTATCGACACGCGATCCAGCATCGATCGCGTTGCGTTGAATACGAAGAAGGATGACGCTGCACCGTCCCGCGACGAGGAGCGATCGAAGGCGATAGAGCGCCCTGCCTGACTGACGATCAACGGCTACACTGGCAAGCGCTGGATCGCTCCATACACAGGGGTTTCAAATGAAAATGGCCACACTCGCACTTTTGACTGGACTGCTGGCCACGTCGAGCGCACTTGCCGACACAACACGCTGCTCGACGGACTCGTACGGCAACACCACGTGCCGCGGCGACGACGGAAGCGTGACGCGCAGCAGCACAGACTCCTACGGCAATACCACGACCCGTAGCGATTAGCGCAACGCGGTTCGCGGCACGCCGGACTCCTTCGGCAACACGACGTATCGCGACGACAAGGGCAGTGCACCGCGCTGCAGCACCGTCAGCTTTGGCATTGCCACTTGCCGACAAGCAGCCTGACGCTGCATTCAAGCCGACGCCGCGCTGCGGCGCGGCTTGATCCAACGTCCTTCCGCGCAATGACCAGTTGAAGATTCTTGCTGGCGCGGTGTGAGATTCCGTGCGCTGGTGCGAATCATGGTTGCGAGGGGCGCGAAGGCCGCGCCGGTGAACCAATGGATACCATCGCAACCGCCATGACCGCGAACGACGCCCGAGATGCTTTCAGCGCGCTGCTGCAGCGCCATTCCGGCATCGTGTTCAAGGTCGCCGGCAGCTATGCCCGCGGAGCCGAGGACCGCGCCGATCTGGCCCAGGAAATCGCGGCACAGCTCTGGCACGCCTGGCCGACGTACGACCCCGCGCGCAGCGTCAGCACCTGGATGTACCGGATCGCGCTGAACGTGGCGATCAGCCATCTGCGCAACCGCGAACTGCGGCTGCGGCACGACGCGATGCCGCTGGACGAAACCCTGCACGAGGTGGCCGACGGCAACGCCGCGGACCCGGAGAACGAACAGCGGCTTCGCCTGCTGCAGGACGTCATCGCCCGCCAGCCGCCGCTGGACCGCGCACTGTTGCTGCTCTACCTCGAAGACCGCCCGCAACGCGAGATCGCCCAGATCCTCGGCATCACCGAAAGCAATGTCTCCACCAAGATCGGACGCCTGAAACAGCGCATCCGCGACGAATTTCGCTGAACAACGCCATGGAGACCATGATGGAACTCGAAGACTTCAAATCGGCCTGGCAAACGCTGGACCGCCGGCTGCAACTGGACAACACATTGAAGCTGCACGAACTGCGCGAGCGCAAACTGGACAGGACGCGCGGCAGCCTGCGCCCGCTGTACTGGGGCCAGGTGATGCAGATCCTGTTCGGCATTGCGTTCGTCCTGCTCGCGTCGCTGCTGTGGATGAGCAAGCCAGCACATGCCGCGTCCATCGTCGCCGGCATGCTGGTGCAGGCGTATGGCGTGCTGACGATCGTCGCGGCGGGTGTGGTGCTGGGGCGACTCGGCAACATCGACTATGCGCAGCCGGTGCTCGGCATCCAGAAGCAATTGCTGCGCACACGCACGCTGTACATCCGCAGCGGCATGGTCGCCGGTCTGCCGTGGTGGTTCCTGTGGATCGCGGTCTTGCAGACCTTGGCTGGCCTGGGCGATGTCGATCTGCTGGCCAAGGCGCCCGCGCTGGTGTGGAGCGGCTACGGCATCGGCATCGCTGGCCTGCTCGGCACCTGGTGGTTCCACCGCTGGGCGCGCCGCCCGCACCGCGCCGAGTTCGGCCGGAAGATGGACGATTCCTTGAGCGGCGGCAGCCTGCGCAAGGCGCTGGCGCAACTGGACGAATTGCAGCGCTTCGAGCGCGACTGAGCGACCGAGTTCCAACGGCCGGCGGCACCGCCCTCCGTACTCGAATCGTTTCCGGCCGCACGCCATTGCTTTCGGCGCGGCCCCGCGCATCCTGAAAATGGAGACTTCCTTGCAAAGCCCGCCTGTCATCCACCCAGCGAACATCCACACGGCTTGGATGGCGGGGAAGCCGGCACCAGAGTACATCTCGCACTACATAGGGTTTGGACCGCATCCGGATTGCAATTGCCCACTGGCAGTTGCTCGCCCAGCTAAGCGGCCATCCCTTCCAGCGCGGCGGCAGCCTGCGCGAGTCCGCCCAGGATGGTGTCGGCAACGCGCGGCGAGAAGTCCTGCGGCAGGTCCGCACGCGCCTCGGCGATGGCGGCCGGTGTGCGAGCCAGGATTTCCTCGATAAGCGGCTCGGCCGTCGGCCCATAGCCGACCCGCTGCGCCGTGCTGATGAAGTGCCTGCGCTGGATGCTGTGCATCGCGTAATGCTTGTTCTTGCCGAGCAACGCCATGGCCAATTTGATGTCGTAAGGCGACCATTGATGGGGGCCATCGCCCAACACCGGATAGGCCGACATCACGTCATACAGCCGAGTCAACCGGAAGCGGCCACGCGGCAGCAGCTGGATACTGAAATTCTTGGCATGACCATCGGGCGCGCGCAGCAACCAGAACAACACCTGCGCCGCCAGCACCGTCTTCATGTCGGCCTCGGCATCGACCGACTGACGCAGCGTGCCGAACAAGGCCTTGAGCCCTGGACCGCCTTCGTTCTCGTACTTGCGCAGCGGCGAGCAGCCTTCGACCTGGCAGAAGTCTTCCTGCGGCAGGCGCATGAGCCACTGTCCATTGGGCGCCAGGCGCCGGTCGAAGCGTTCCACCACCAGCACCCGCTGCTGGCCGAAGCGGGCGATGCGCGCATCGGCCACGTTCAAGCCATACGCCTTCAACAGCCGCAGGCACAGCCATTCGTTGTCGACGGAGGTGCTGAAATCCGCCCGCCGCCCGCCCACCAGGCCCATCGGCAGCTTGAAGACGTGGCTGGTCGGCGTGGCACCGCGCGGCGCGTACCACTGCCCCTCCCACCACAGGAAGGCCGTCTTCTCCTGCGCACCAGCCAAGGAAATGCGGAAATCCGCATCCGCGTCGCGGTGTGCGGCGGAGGCATGCGGCGAGACGGTGTCGATCAGGTGCCGTTCGATGTCCTCTTCGGACAGCGGTACGCCGTCGATACGTTCGACATCCTGCGGAACCTCCTCCTCGCCCAGGATCTGCACGGCCCCCACGCAATCGCGTCCAACCGCGCTCAGCAGATCGAAGGGATCGGTGGATGGCGCCGTGAAGCGCTGCGCTACCCGGCGGCGGATCGCATCACTGTCGGGCAGCAAGTTGTCGAAGTAGTTGAAGACCTTCTCGCCTTTGAGCGGCTGGTTCTGCAGGTTGAACGGAAGCGACAGCGACAGCGGCCGGCCAATGTCGGCACCCACCCAATCCGCGTCGTAGTGCAGTTCCATGTCCCCGCGCGCAGGCAGCGTCCATCGCGCCACGCGAACGCCATTTGTCCAGATGGAGAGGCTGCGGCTGTGCGATCGACGCCCCATCTCACCACTCCGCTTGCGTGTTAGCGGCGGTGGGGTCGCCGCGGGTACCGATGGTCAGCTCCAACCCCAGCGCCGCGCACCAGGCCAAGAGTTGTTCGACGCTCAACGCATGAGCATTCAACTCCAGATGGGAAACCCGCGACTGGCTCAGGCCGAGCCGGCCGGCCAGTGCAGACTGGGTCAGTCCCTGGGCCTTGCGTGCGGCCTGCAGCGTCGCGCCTAGTTGCGTCGCGGTGACCAGAACGTGGCGTGTCGACATTGGGGTGGTACCCGTGATCCAGCTAAACAGAAAATACCTGTAAAACGAATAAAGTTCAAATAGCTGCTATTCGGGTAGACCACTCGATGCATGCGCGATCCTCCTGCGCTGACGCCGGTTGCCGAATGGCCGGGCACATGCGTCACCACAGAGATGCGATGCAGTGGGCGGCAAAGGCGGGCTGAGCTGGCGAACGCGCCAGGCGCGATGGCCGACGCGCCTGGCAATGGTGGAATTTGCTGGAAACCTATAGGCGATGTCCTCGGCCTACTGCATCGGCAACGATGCCTGGGCGCTTCGGCCTCCTTGGCACAATCACCGCCCTTTCTGCGGTGATTATGGCGGCCAATCGCCGCACGACGTCCGCATCGCCCACCGGGGCGGCCGATTCCCCACGTATGGGAGGCAACCTCCGTTCAAGGACCGACGTGTAGCGACGACGCGACCGGCACGCGTCATCTCCACCGTCAAACGCTTCGGCTCATGGCTCCGCCCCGGCAACCCACCTTCAAAACTTGGCGGCTACGGCGCCACCTTGCACGAGCGTCGTTTCTTCGCCACGGGCGGCGGCACCACCTGCACTACCGTGATCAGCAGAGCGCCATTAGCCATCGTGATTCGCGCCTTGCCACCCACCGCGAAGCCGAGGCCTTCCAGCCACAGGCCATGCAAGCGCAGGCTGGGCACCTGCCGCCCAACTCGCATGCCATCGCGCTCCACGTCGTAATGGCGATAGCCAATGGTGCACTGCGTGGGCCGACGCGGGATCGAGCGCCTGGGCACTGGGTCCTTGCCGGTCTCGGGGCACAACGGCGGCGCCGACGCGCCAGGCAGCGGCTCGGCGGCAATCGCGTCCAGGGGGTCGGGCGATTCGAGCTTGAGCCAGCAGGGTGGAGCCTTGGCGGCGCGGCGAGGGGATTTGGTCTTTGAAAGGGCGGAAGCGCTACCGGACATGACGTCCTCCATTTGAGTGGGAGTCGCCAAGTGATTTCGGGAGACCAAACCCGGCTGCGGAATTTGCCGCAGCAGGTAGATGGTTGCTCGCCCCAAAAGCAGGTGTCAACGTTTAAAACAGGAATATTGTAGACATCTGCAGGAAATCGCGCGGGTGCGTATATAAGTTAACCTAGTCCAAATATCGTGAGACCTGATGCAGAGTTGGACGTATCGTTTGGACGCCTTGTGCACCGGCTCGAACGTCGTCCCCATAGGCTGCAAGTGCGCTCAGCCACAGTCATCACAGAGCGCTGCATGGGTCGGGCCTTCGTCTCAGGCATAATCAGTCGTTCATGGGACATGGGGAAGCCGTCGGAATGACGCCGGAAGAGTTTATCGGCCTCTGGAAGGGCCACAACTTCAACGAACGCGAAGGCGCGCAATTGCACTTTTCGCACCTGTGTCGGCTGCTTGGGGTGGATGAGCCCCTCAAAAAGGGGGAATACCAGTTCGAGCGTGGCGCAGAGAAGTCCGGCGGAGGTAATGGTTGGGCTGACGTGTGGAAGCGCGGCCATTTCGCGTGGGAGAACAAGAAGCCGGGCCGAAACCTGAAAGATGCGCTGAAGCAGCTCACGGACTACACACTGCAACTTGAGAATCCTCCCCTACTGATCGTGTGCGACCGCGAGCGCATCGTCATCCACAAGGCATTCACCGGCTACCCCGACGAGCCGGAGACCATCCTCATCGAAGACTTGGCCGACGAGGCCGTCCGCCAGCGCTTGCGCTGGGTGTGGACCGACCCGGGCAAGCTGCGCCCAGAGAAGTCCTCTGCCGCCATCACGGCAGAGGCCGCCAAGCGTTTCGCGGACTTGGCCGAAGCGATGCGCCATCGCGGCGAGGACCGCGACAAGGTGGCCCACTTCCTCGTGCAATGCTTGTTTTGTATGTTCGCCGAGGACGAGGAGCTACTGCCTAAAGGAATCTTCACCAACCTGCTGACCAACGCCGGCACGGATGTGATCAAGGCCGCGAAGCGGATCGAAACGCTTTTCAAGGCCATGGGAAAGCCCAAGGGCGAGTATGGCGACCACGACATCCAATGGTTCAACGGAGGGCTGTTCAGTGACATCGCCGCGCCTAATCTGACAGCGTCCGACGTTGACACCCTGCGGCGGGCGGCCTCCGACATGGACTGGCGGGCCATCGATCCGACCATTTTCGGCACCCTGTTCGAGCGCGGTTTAGGCGAGCAGCGCGCGCCCTTGGGCGCTCACTACACTGACACCGGCACCATCGCCAAGCTGGTGGACCCGCTGGTGCGCGAGCCGCTGCTGACCGAATGGGATTCGGTACGCACGCAGATCGCCGAGTTGGCGCCGAAGTTCGGCATGGTCAAGGGACGCGGAAATTCATACCGTGCCAACGAGGCCCTCCGGAAGGGCGAAGCCCTGTACCGCGCTTTCCTCCTGCGCCTCAACCAGTTCCACGTGCTCGACCCGGCTTGTGGCTCAGGCAACTTCCTGTACCTCGCTCTGAAGGCGATGCGGGACGTAGAAAAGCAAGCGCATGTGCAAGCCCAGGAATTGGGCCTGCATGGGGAGGTCGCCATGCAAACGGGTCCGCACAACATCCTCGGATTGGAAATCAACGAGTTCGCCGCCGAACTGGCCAGGGTGACCGTCTGGATCGGCGACATTCAGTGGTGCCGCCAGAATGGTTGGCAGCACAGCATCAATCCCATCCTGAAGCCGTTGGACGGTATCGAGAACCGAGATGCGCTATTGAACGCGGATGGCTCGGAGGCTAAGTGGCCGAAGGCGGATGTCGTTGTCGGCAACCCTCCATTCCTCGGTGACAAGAAGATGCAGGGCGAGTTGGGGGTGGCGTACACCAAGCTGGTTCGCAAGGTCTATGACGGCCGCGTGCCAGGCGGGGCGGACTTGGTATGCTTTTGGCTGGAGAAGGCGCGCGATCAGATCGAAGCCGGAGATCTGCAGGCCGCAGGATTGGTTTCGACCAACTCGATTCGTGGTGGAGCAAATCGTAAAGTATTGCAACGCATTTTGAAAACCACGCGCATCTTCCTCGCGTGGAGTGATGAAGAATGGTGGGATAATGGCGCAGCCGTACGAGTGTCAATGACAGGATTTGGCAACCGTGCGGGCGCCGTGCTAAATGGAAAACCCGTAGGCGAAATCTATGCCGACCTAACCGCGGGCGGGAAAGACATAGCTGACATCACCAAGGCCAATCGCATTACGCAGAATCTCGGCATGTCGTTTCAGGGTGTAACGCCGTCGGCATCCTTGCAGCGCAAGCGTCGTGAAGAACTGGGGCTACCCGATGCTTCTTTCAACCTAATGGGCGACGAGGCGCGAAGCCTGCTGAATGAACCGGCCAATCTTCGCGGCGAGCCGATGGCCGATGTGGTTAGACCGTACTGGATTGCTGACGACATTACATCGAGGCCGCTTGACCGATTCATCGTCAACTTCGGCACAAGGGACGAGATCTCGGCCGCAATGTTCGAGAAGCCGTTTGCGGCAATCTCCAATGTTCGCCTCCATCGTGCGTACGCAAGGCGAAACGCAGACTACCCATGGTGGCTGCTGCTCTGGCCCCGCCCGCAGATGTTCGCCGCTCTGAGTGAGCTTCCACGCTTCATCGCCATCCCTCGCGTTTCTAAACACCACTTGTGCGTCTGGGCACCTGCTGGCGTGGTGCCTGGCGATGCACTAGTTGTTGTCGCACGCGATGACGACACCTCCATGGGAATTCTTCAGTCCCGCATTCATGAAGTCTGGGCGCTAAGACAAGGAACAAATCTGGGGGTCGGGAACGATCCACGCTACACGCATACGACTTCCTTTGAAACGTTTCCCTTCCCGGAGGGCATGACGCCGGATGTTCCTGCGGAAGCATATGGGGAAGAACTGAGCGCGCAACGAATCGCTGTGGCGGTGAAGGCGTTGGTTGAATCACGCGACGCTTGGCTAAACCCTCAAGAATGGGTCGATTGGGTACGCACTCCCGGCGAAGAGAAGGCTGGCTTTCCTATGCGGCCTGTGCTCAAGCCGGACAAGTTAGACAAGGCCCCTGAGCTGAGGAAGCGCACCTTGACCAACCTTTACAACGGACGGCCCAACTGGTTGACGCTGCTGCATGAAGCCTTGGACAAGGCTGTCGCCGAAGCCTACGGCTGGGCGGACTACACCCCGGGGATGGCCGACGAGGAGATTTTGCGACGTCTGCTGGCACTAAACCACGCCCGAGCGGGTTTGGGATAGCCCGCCCGCGCCGCGCTGATGTAGCTGACCTGCTCCGGCGGACGCTGTGAAAGCCTGAGAATCACTCCCGAGCAATGAAAAAAAAGGGGATAGCTTGCTTGACACCGCCGGTACGCCGGCCTCCAACGGTGGCAAGACGCAGAAGAGGAGGGAGATGTGTTGGCCGGTGCCCGAAACCGCGTTGTTGCGGTTGACCTCGGCTGGTGGGGGGCCGTGCTTGCCCCGAATCGGACCGCGGCTCGCCGCACCGTCAGATGAGGACCACCTCATCCGCACCGAACCACCCTTTGCGGATGACCTCATCACGGACGGCCCCAGGATTCTGGGCGTAGACCATCAGAGCCAGGCTATGCTCCGCCCGGCTGCAGGTCACATATAGAAGGCGGCGTGTTTGGGCGCGCTGGGAATCGCCTCCTCCGGCTTCCTTCTCTGCGTCTCTATCGGTGGCCCTGGTGCCTAGGACCTTGTCATAACTGAAGGTAAACCCGTTCGCCTCATCGTCACTAATGACGACCAACACTCGCGGGAACTCAAGTCCCTTTACCCCCTGGTGCGTATCGAATGCAGATAATCCCCTCGCATAAAGGGCCATGGCGCGAATCTGGGAGAATGGTGCTAGCAGCACTCTGCGCCAAGCGCGCATTTGTTGTGCCTGGCGGTCGTCTTCGGGAGCGGCCCCGTCGTCAGGCTCCTGCGTGTTAAGGGCTTGGAGGAGTTCATTTGGAACGGCCAGCAGCCCGCTCTCCTGCAGTCCGCTGATGACCTCGCGCAGTGGGGGGTCGCAATCACACAGTTGCTCGGTCAAGCGACGTGCACCATCGCCTGCGGCTCGGACCGCATCCAACTGGTCGGCGTGTCCGGCAAGCGCTTTACCATCAAAGAGGGGGGAGCGTGTCCGAATGCTGTCGACCAGTGCGAACTCGTCACCGGAGAGGCCCGCGTCCACAATAGGTAGAACGTCGTCTAAAAGAAAATTGACAGGTCCCAGCACACCGTCCAGGAGCGATGTCCTCAGTGTTTCGGTCTCATACAAAGGCCCGAAAACGTCATCGAATCCGAGCCGCCGGGACGCCATACGATGTTCGAGAACGAGAGTCTTGCGGTGTTCAGGCCCGAGCCCCCACTCGGCAGCGCCGGTGATCTCAGCCATCCTGCAAGCCACCTCCTCCTCGAGCTCAAGTGTCTTGGTTGCACCAAGGCCGGTGATAAAGATCCTCACAAATCCACCGGGCTTGTCATGGCGAGCGCGTTGCCTCTGCCCATCTACCTCCGAGCGGATAGTGTTAACGAGACGGACAATGCGCTCGGCCGACCGGTGATTCATCACCTTTGCAGGCCTCGCCCATTCTCTTGGTACCACCTCCTCGAGACGAGGCATGCCATGAGTGTAGATTCGCTGCATCGTGTCACCGAGAAGCCCGAGGGCGAACCGGTCGCTTGCGTGTGCTTGGATCGAGAGAAGCGCCTCCATAACTTCCTCGTGCGTGTCCTGACTCTCATCAATGAGAACGACTGGATAGAGGTCGACGAGGACTTCGCGCAGCGGGTGTTTTTGCAGGAAGTCTCCGGCCATGCCGATAACTTCTTGGTGCGTCAGGGCCCCCCGCAGGCGCTCTGTCCCTGATGCGCTGTAGTGGAACGACAGCGCCGAATCGAGCGCTTCGAGACGCTTTTCCTTTCGCTCGAAATCGGCCTTGTTCTTGAGAAATGTCTTGTTCTCTTCACGTGCACGCCCCATTGCATCTGCAAGTTTCGCCATCGATTTGGCAATAGAAGCCTTCAGCCATGTCCTGATTTCATCGTCGAAACCCTTAATGAGGCGCCAGGCAAAACTGTGAATGGTCGAGACGTCGACCAGAGCGTCAAATTCAATTCGCCGGAGAATCTCGTCGCGTGCGGCATTTGTGTAGGTAATGACCGCGATCCGTTGTCCCTTGTACACCAGCCGCTCGCGTTCGCGCAGCCGGAGTTTTCCAATTGCATCAACAAGGGAACGCGTCTTGCCGGAGCCGGCCCCGGCGTACATGAAGAAGCTCTGCGGGGCATCCAGATGCAAGCACTGGTCAATGACCACGTCGACCTCGTTGTCGACCAAGCTGTCGGGCACCTCACTCATGCGCGCCGTCCTCTACAGGAACGGACACCAGAAGCATCTCGTGTTTTTTCTTGACGATGCGCTCCTGAAGCCAAGAAAGGCCCTCTTCGATATAGGACGGAGGAATGAGGGCCTCAAATTTGGTGTCATAAAGGACGCCGAGTGCGAACCCGGCCTTGTCGCCATCACCGATGACATTAAACAACCCAGCGGCGAGGGCGTCGCCACTTACTGCCTTTGCAACTTCCCGCACCACCGCACCTATCATTCCTTTGCCCTTTGCGGCTGAAAAATGCGCAAGATTGGCGAAGATCAGCGCGTCCTCGAATGTTCCTGGCAACACCTCTTGCGGCGCAGCCCCGGCTGGCACTGCTACATAGGCCGGCGTCTGGTAGGCCATGCGAATGGAGTAGAGGTCGTCGGAAACTATGACTTTATCAGCCTCTGATAGGTCAAGCAGGCCATCAATCCCACTCTTCTTGTTTTTTGACTTCAACCAGTTTCGCAGTGTCGGGTTTCCCGTAACCTGCCCTGCGTTGCGCTTGACCTGCACGGAAGCCTTGCCGCTCAACGCGTCGATGTCGGTGATGACAAGGCACGGGATTCCCAGAGCGTCGAGCAACGGACGCAAACGGTGGGCGTGACTGCCGCCTACCTCCAGCAAGGTGACGTATGCCTGGTGAAGCTGCAAAAATCGGTTGCGAATAAAGTGCGGGAGCAGAATTCGTTCGGCGGCGCCCTCGACGAGTATCAACGCGTCCGCGAAGAACACGTCCGCATGCTGTGAGCGCAGATAGCGGGTGACAAACCGTTTCGTGTTGGTGTCATCCCCAAAGACGGCCTCGAGGTTCGAAACAGTCGACACCGGCACCTGTTTTCCATGCATCCCTGCCGGAAGGCGCCTGAAGTACCGGAGTGACGCATACGGGAGTTCGTGAGCTATGTGGCTCGAATGCGAACTCACCACCAACTGCGTCGAGAGGCCGGGAAATTTCTTCAACAACGGATCATTGGTAAGCACATGATAGGCGTGGCGTACGAACACCTGCTGCACCTGAGCGTGAAGATGCGCCTCCGGCTCCTCAATCATCACGAGGTGGATTGGCTCGACGACCACATCGTCAGATGCGAGCGCTGCCTTACTCTTGCGCAGCCAGGCGTCCCTAAAACTCATCAAGCGAAAGATCATCGAGATGAGGTTCTGGTATCCGAGTCCGTTGGAGGTCTCAGGAAGCCGAAGCGGTGGCGCGCCGGCCGCGCCACCAACAGAGTCGAGTTCGAAGAGCACGGCCGATTCGTGATTGATTCCGTCGGCCGCACTCAGCTGTGTCGCCACATGTATCGTCGGGTCGTTGGCCCCCGGATACCCTAGCGATTCGACTTCCTGGAACGCCGGCCTGAAGCTCGCAGCGAGCCTAACATCGAACGCGACGCGGGCCGCGTCCATCGCCCGGAGGGCCTCAATATCTGTTGGTCCGGGTGACTGTTCCGGGTCGAGGTGCCGCTTGTAATAAGCCCGCAGCTGCTCGGACAACCGTCGTCCAGACCGTCCCGCCGATGTTGAATCCTCGCTTTCGCTTCCGTCCAGTTCACCGAATCCGCGCTGGGCATTGATTTCGTGAATCCGAACCAGACCGGCAAGCGGGTTGGCCTCCATAGGCACGGTCGACGGCCCGAGGGGTTGGAGCACCGCCTCTCGTGTCACCTTGTCCGGCTCGACGAGCTTGGCCGGATCAAGGCGGTACCAGCGCATTTCGAAATGCGCGCCAAGCCGCCTGGTGAGGAAATCGGTAAGGTCCTTCGGCCAGAGCGTCAACGCCGCCTTGCCAGCATCTTTGGCGGCCTCTGCCTCCAGCGCATGAACCCGCTCGCGTTCCGACCGGAAATCGTTGTACAGCGCGATGATGTCCTTCGGCTCGAGCCGGAACCGCACGCCTACAAGCCCGCTACGCCAACTGAAGGATGGAATGAGGTCCTTGACGAAGTGGAGTTCACCGTTTTTTGCAGACAGCCATAGGTCAAGCATCGGGACCATAGCCATCCACGGATCAACCACCGGTGGTTGACTCCCCGCAGGGGCGGCTTCCCATGCCTTTCCCATCGCATCAATCGTGGGGAAGTGACAGAGGGTAAAATCGAGCAGCCTGAATGTGCTCTTATGCGAGACAAGGAATCGACGCAACGCAAGCATCGCAGAGGACTTTCCGCTGTTGTTGGCTCCAACGAGAAGGGTGGTGTCGTCCGTGAGGTCGACGCGGACCGCTTGGAGCTTGCGGAAATTAGCGATTTCGATATGCCGAATCTTCATTATTTCTTCCCTGAGTTACTTGGACCCGTTCGCACATTTTTGCGCTCGACCTTGGCTACAACGCAAGCTCTGGCAAAAGACTGAACCTCACCCTCGGTCTTGCCGACCATGAGAAATTCCGAGCGGAACTTTCTGCACTTGAAGTGGGACAGTCCGCAAAGGACGCAAATTTCCCGTGATTCGCCTAAGCGTCTAAGCATGCATTGCCGGAACCGGTGGACAACCTGCCTGCTAGAACTGCTAGCACTAGGATGGCCAAGTCTAGGCTAGCGCACATTACCGAGAGGCAGGAGCCGCTCAGCCGGCCGGAAACAAAACGCCTAAACACTCCTATTCGACAACGCCGACGGATGTGTTTCAAGTCTCGGTGTGCCTGCGCCTCACCGTAGGCTCTAGAAGTTGCCTTGGTCGACGTCCGCTTCAGGTCGGAAGCACTCGGCTAAGTGCGGCCAGAAGCGCACGTTCAGCGCCTACTGAGTACGCCAGCTCGCACTCAGAGATAGGTCTCTACGCAAGAAGTGAACCTAGAACCTGTCTTCTTATCGGAGAGCCGCATCGGGTCATGGCCGCCCTGCTGCTATCCATGGCCTATCTGTAGCCAAGGGACAGTCCCCCAAGGCCTAGAGATGCGGCAGCCTAGTGCCAGCGATATGTGGCACTGCCTCATCGCGTGACACTGTCGGACAGTTCTGCCTGGCACGAACCCAATTTCCTCACCGCTGATGATCATCACGACCAGATCGATGTACGCATGTCGAGGGTGTGCGGGGCTTACCCCGACCCAAACCGGCATCTCAATCAAAGAGCGGGGTCAAGTGCACTTCTAGTACCACTTTTTCAAGAGCAGACAACATTTAAATGTATTTTCGTGCTTATGGTGGGCCCACCAGGATTCGAACCTGGAACCAAAGGATTATGAGTCCTCTGCTCTAACCGTTGAGCTATAGGCCCGGATGCGTCCGGAGCGGGCGGGCGATGCGTCGGCCGCCGGCTTGGCGCCTCTGGCGTGCATGCAGAGGAAGGCGCCGAGGCGGGCGTGAGTTTACCGGTCGGGGTGGTGGGCTGTCTGCCCGGGGCGGTAGACGGGGCCGAGAATTGCGCTCGGCCTGTGGCCTCAGCGCGTTAGGCGGCAAGGATTGCACCTGATCGGTGCGCATCCTTGGCATCCTCATGGGGTTGCGGCTCAGGTGCTGACAGTGGGTCGGGAAAGCGTCGGGACTGAAGTCCCTCCCACAACAGCCGGCTTCTCTCCGAACAGCCGGCTGTCTCCGCGCTCTCGCCGCGGTCCCTTCTGCTTTCTCGCCCTACTCCTCGACCCCCAACACCAGCACCGCCAGCGGCGGGATGGTCAACGCCAGCGACGCCGGATGCCCGTGCGCGCCGACGTTCTCGGCACGCACGCTGCCACCGTTGCCGGTGTTGCTGCCGCCGTAGATCTCGCTGTCGGAGTTGAGCAGTTCGCGCCAGCGGCCGCCACGGGGCACGCCGATGCGGTAGCCGTGGTGCACCTGCGGGGTGAGGTTGGCCACCACCAGCAGCGGGGTGTCGCCGCTACGGGCCTTGCGCAGGTAGGCGAACAGGCTGTTGCCGGCATCGTCGCCGATGACCCAGGCGAAACCTTCCGGTTCGTCGTCGCGGGCGTGCAGTGCGGGGTGTTCGGCGTAGAGGCGGTTGAGGTCGCGGACCAGGCGCTGGATGCCGCGGTGGTTGGGTTGGTCGAGCAGGTGCCAGGGCAGCGCGGCGTCGTGGTTCCACTCGGTGGGCTGGGCGATCTCGCAGCCCATGAACAGCAATTTGCGGCCGGGGTGGGTGTACATGTAGCCGAGGTAGGCGCGCAGGTTGGCGAAGCGCTGCCAGTCGTCGCCGGGCATGCGGCCGAGCAGGGAGCGCTTGCCGTGCACCACTTCGTCGTGGGAGATGGGCAGCATGAAACGCTCGGAATACGCGTAGACCATGCTGAAGGTCATCTCGCCGTGGTGGTAGCGGCGGTAGATCGGGTCCAGTTCGATGTAGTGCAGGCTGTCGTGCATCCAGCCCATGTTCCACTTGTAGTTAAAGCCCAGGCCACCGTGGGCAAGGTCGGCGGTGACGCCGGGCCAGGCGGTGGATTCTTCAGCGATGGTCATGGCGCCGGGCGCCTGCTCGGCCACCACCTGGTTGAGCCGGCGCAGGAAGGCGATGCTCTCGTAGTTCTCGCGGCCGCCGTGGATGTTGGGCACCCACTCGCCGGCGTTGCGGCTGTAGTCGCGGTAGAGCATGGAGGCGACCGCGTCCACGCGCAGGCCGTCGACGTGGTAGCGCTGCAGGAACTCCAGCGCGCTGGCGATCAGGAAGCCGGAGACTTCGCGACGGCCGTGGTTGTAGATGAGCGTGTTCCAGTCGCGGTGGAAACCTTCGCGCGGGTCGGCGTGTTCGTACAGCGCGGTGCCGTCGAAGTGGGCCAGGCCGTGCGCGTCGGTGGGGAAATGCGCCGGCACCCAGTCGACGATGACGCCGATGTCCTCGCGGTGGCAGCGATCGACGAAGCGGGCGAAGCCTTCCGGGCTGCCGAAGCGCGCGGTGGGCGCGAACAGGCCCAGCGGCTGGTAGCCCCAGGAGCCGCCGAACGGGTGTTCGGTGACCGGCAGCAGTTCGATGTGGGTGAAGCCCATGTCGGCGACGTACGGAATCAGCCGCTCGGCCAGCGAGTCCCAATCGAGCAGGCTGCCGTCGGCGGCGTGCATCCACGAGCCGGCGTGCACTTCGTACACGCTGATCGGCGCCTGCGGGGCGTGGCGGCGCGCGCGCGTGGCCATCCAGGCGTCGTCGCGCCACTGGAACGGCGTGGGGTCGGCGACGATGGAGGCGGTGCCGGGCGCCAGTTCGGCCTGGCGCGCGACCGGATCGGCCTTGGCCGGCAGTTCTTCGCCGCGCGGGCCGCGCAGAGCGAACTTGTAGCGGGCGCCGGGGCCGACGCCGGGCACGAACAGCTCCCACACGCCGGCCTGGTGGCGCAGGCGCATCGGGTGGCGGCGCGCGTCCCAGCTGTTGAAGTCGCCGATCACCGCCACGCGCGAGGCGTTGGGCGCCCACACCGCGAAGCGGGTGCCGCGCTCGCCGTCGACCTCGACCACGTTGGCGCCCAGCGCATCGGCCAGGTTCAGGTGATGGCCTTCGGCGATCAGGTGAAGGTCGAAGTCGCTGAGCTGCGGGCCGAACGCGTAGGCGTCGGCGGTGTCCTGCTCGCCGCCGGGCCAGCGGATGCGCAGGCGGTAGCGCCCTTCGCCCGGCAGTTCGGCATGGAAGAAGCCTTCCGGCCCCTGCTGAAGCGGCACTTCGCTGCCGTCCTCCAGCACCGCCAGCACCGCATCGGCGCCCGGCTGGTAGCTGCGCAGCACCCGCGCCTCGCCGAGGCGATGCGCGCCCAGCACGGCGAACGGGTCGCCGTGGCGGGCAGTGGCGAAGGCGCGTTGCGTCGCGTCGTCCCAGACGTGGACGGCATCACTCATCGAATCGACTCCTGGGGCGCGGGAAAGCGGTCGAGTATGCGCAACAGTCCCTGTATGGGCACCATGATCCATGCCGGGCGGTTGGCGGCCTCGTAGCGAATTTCGTAGCAGGCCTTCTCGATCAGGAACAGCAAGGTGGTGGCCTCGAACGCGGCCGGCGCCACCCACGGATGCGGGCTGGCATCGAGCACGGCGCGATAAGCGGCCAGGAAGGCGGCACTGGCGCGGCTGCGGAACGCGGCCAGGTACGCCTCCTGCGCGGTGTCCAGGCCGGCGCCGACGCGGGCGGCAGTGCCCTCCTCACCGCGCGCGGAGACTTCGCTGGCGTAGTCCAGCGAGCGCAGGAAGCCGGCCACGTCGTGCAACGGGCTGGCCTTGGCGCGGCGTTCGTCCAGCGACTTGGCCGGCTCGCCTTCGAAGTCGATCAGCACCACGTCGTCGAACGCGACCAGGATCTGGCCGAGGTGGAAATCGCCGTGTACGCGGGTCAGCAGCGCACCGGACAACAGCGACAGCGCCTGCCGCAGCCAGGCATCCAGGCGCGCGCGTTCGGCCAGCAGGCTGTCCACCGCGGCGTGTTCGGCCGGGTCGTCGTTGGCGTCGCGATGCGCGATGAGCGTGTCCCACATCGCCTGCACTTCGTGCACCACGCCGTCCACCACCTGCTGCGCGGCGGCCGCGTCCACCGGTTGCGGCGCGAAGGCGGGCGCGTCGGTGGGCTGCGCCAGCGCCGCGTGCAGTTCGGCCAGGCGCCGGCCAACCAAGGCGGCGAAGGCGTCGTAGCCGGCCACGCTCTCCAGCCGCGCGGCATCGTCCTGAGCGGCGTCGTATTCCTCGGCACCGCGTGCGAGATGATCCAGCGTCCAGCGCCAGGCGTCGCCCTGGTTGCGCACGAAGCCCTGCAGCAGGGCCAGCGTGGTCTCGCTGCCGTCGGCCTCGACGCGGGCGACATGGCCCAGCAGCGGCGCGGCGTTGGCGTAGCCCAATTCGGTGAGGCGCTCGCCGATCTCGATCTCCGGGTTGACGCCGGCCGACACGCGGCGCAGCAACTTGAACACCGCCGCGTCGCCGACGATCAATGAGCTGTTGCTCTGCTCGGCCGACAGCCAGCGGATCTCCGGATCGGCGGGAATGTCCACGCGCTGCAGCGCCGGTGTCGGGCAGAAGCGGATGCGCTCGGTGCCGGCTTCATTGCCGGCCTCGCCATCCACACGCAACTCCGCCTTGTCGCGCAACGCGGCGAGCATGCTCAGGGTGAAGGGCTTCAGTGCGAAGGCATCGGTCAGGTAGCCGACCTCGCGGCCGTGACGCACGCGCGCCAGCGCCAGTTGTTCGGCCAATACGCTCGGCTGCTCGCGCTCCCAGACGATGCCCAGCGGCAGGATGTAGCGCTCGTGGGCGCCGTCGTCCAGCTCCGCCTCGATCTCCAGCAGGGTCAGACCGTCGCCGCCGGACAGCGGCGTGCGCCGTGCGATGCGTACGCTGCGCAGCGCGCGGTCCTTGGCCGCGAACCAGCGCCGCGTGGACAGCCACGCCGGCAGGATGTCGCGTTCCAGCGTCGGCAGATGCGCCTGCAGGCCGGCGCTATCGACCGTATTGCGCAGCACCAGGGTCTGGTAGTCCGGCAGCGGCACCGGCGCCGGTACGTGCCAGTCCGGCAGCGTGGCATTGCCGACCAGTTGGAAAGCGTAGAAACCGAACGCCGGCACGGTGAGCAGATAGGTCAGGCGCCCGATCGGCGGGAAGCTGCCGCCGCCGAGGATGTCCACCGGCACCCGGCCCTCGAACTCGGACAGGTCCAGTTCCACCGCCTGCAGCGTATGCGAGAGGTTGGCCACGCACAGCACGGTCTCGTCCTCGTGGCAGCGCAGGTAGGCGAGCAGGCGGCGGTTGCCCGGATACAGGAAGCGCAGCGCACCGCGACCGAAGGCGCGGTAGCGCTTGCGCACCGACAGCACGCGGCGGGTCCAGGTCAGCAGCGAGTACTGGTCGCGCTGCTGCGCTTCCACGTTGACCGCCTGGAAGCCGTACAGCGGGTCCATGATCGGCGGCAGCACCAGCGCCGCGGGATCGGCGCGCGAGAAGCCGCCGTTGCGGTCGATCGACCATTGCATCGGCGTGCGCACGCCGTCGCGGTCGCCGAGATGGATGTTGTCGCCCATGCCGATCTCGTCGCCGTAGTACAGCACCGGCGTGCCGGGCATGGTCAGCAGCAGCGAGGTCATCAACTCGATGCGGCGGCGGTCGCGCTCCAGCAGCGGCGCCAGGCGCCGGCGGATGCCGAGGTTGATGCGCGCGCGGCGGTCGGCGGCGTAGGTCTGCCACAGGTAGTCGCGCTCGGAGTCGGTGACCATCTCCAGGGTCAGTTCGTCGTGGTTGCGCAGGAAGATCGCCCACTGGCAACTCTCCGGGATCTCCGGGGTCTGGCGCATGATGTCGGTGATCGGGAAGCGGTCCTCGCGCGCGATCGCCATGTACATGCGCGGCATCAGCGGGAAGTGGAACGCCATGTGGCATTCGTCGGCGTTCTCGCCGAAGTACTGCTGGGTGTCTTCCGGCCACATGTTGGCCTCGGCCAGCAGCATGCGGTCGGGGTATTCGGCATCGAGCGTGGCGCGGATGCGGCGCAGGATGGCGTGGGTCTCGGGCAGGTTCTCGTTGGAGGTGCCCTCGCGCTCGATCAGGTACGGCACCGCGTCCAGGCGCAGGCCGTCCACGCCCAGGTCCAGCCAGAAGCGCATCACTTCCAGCACGGCTTCCAGCACGGCCGGGTTGTCGAAGTTCAGGTCCGGCTGGTGCGAGTAGAAGCGGTGCCAGAAGTACTGGCCGGCCTCCGGGTCCCAGGTCCAGTTGGACTTCTCGGTATCGCAGAAGATGATGCGGGTGCCGGCGTAGTCCTGGTCGCTGTCGGACCACACGTAGAACGCGCGCTCCGGGGAGCCGGCCGGAGCCATGCGCGCACGCTGGAACCAGGGGTGCTGGTCGGAGGTGTGGTTGATCACCAGTTCGGTGACAATGCGGATGCCGCGCGCGTGCGCCTGCTCCACGAAGCGCTGGAAGTCGGCGATGCTGCCGTAGTCCGGATGCACCGCCATGTACTCGGCGATGTCGTAGCCGTCGTCGCGGCGCGGGCTGGGGTAGAACGGCAGCAGCCAGATCGTGTCCACGCCCAGGTCGGCGATGTAGTCGAGCTTGGAAATCAGCCCGGGGAAGTCACCGATGCCGTCGTCGTTGGAATCGAAGAACGACTTGACGTGCACCTGGTAGATGATCGCGTCCTTGTACCAGCGCGCATCGCCGACCGGTGCGCGCGGCTCGAGTTGGGGGGACGACGGCGCGGCGACATTCATGCAGGAACTCCGGCGCGGATGCGCCACAGGGAGAACGGCCGCGACGGATCGAGGCGGATGTGTTGGGTCTTGCCGTACCAGGTGAAGTCGTGGCCGTCCCACAGGTCGCGCACGGCGACGCTGGCGTGGTCCGGCAGGCCCAGTTCCCACAGCGGCACTTCGATCTGCGCGTTCTGCGCCGCATGCGGTTCCAGGCTCACCGCCACCAGCACCAGGCTGCGCCCGCGCGCCAGGTGCGCTTCATCGAGGAACTTGCCGAAGTACAGCACCTGCTCGTTGTGCGCGACGTAGAAGCGCGTGCCCAGGTGCGACTGCAGCTCCGGATGCTGGCGGCGCAGCTGGTTGAGGCGGGTGATCTCCTCGACGATGTCGCCCGGTGCGCGCTCCGGCCACACGCGCAACTGGTACTTCTCCGAGTCGAGGTATTCCTCCTTGCCCGGCAGCGGCGTGGCCTCGCACAGTTCGAAGCCTTGGTACATGCCCCACAGCCCGGACAGCGTGGTGGCCAGCGCGGCGCGGATCAGGTGCCCGCTGCGCCCACTGTGCTGCAGGAACAGCGGATTGATGTCCGGCGTGTTGACGAAGAAATGCGGGCGGAAGCACTCGCTGGGCGCGCCGCTGTTGAGTTCCTCGATGTAGGCCTGCAGTTCGGCCTTGTGCTGGCGCCAGGTGAAATAGGTGTAGGACTGCGAGAAGCCGACCTTGGCCAGCCGGTACATCGGCTTGGGCCGGGTGAAGGCCTCGGACAGGAACACCACCTGCGGATGGCGCCCGCGTACTTCGGCGATCAGCCATTCCCAGAACGGGAACGGCTTGGTGTGCGGGTTGTCGACGCGGAACAGGGTGACGCCCTCGTTGACCCAGAACAGCACCGCATCGCGCAGCGCGTTCCACAGCGCCGGCACTGCGCCGCTGGCGTAGAAGTCGACGTTGACGATGTCCTGGTATTTCTTCGGCGGGTTCTCCGCGTACGGGATGGAGCCGTCGGCGCGCCAGGTGAACCAGTCCGGATGGTCGCGCAGCCACGGATGATCCGGCGCGCACTGGATGGCGAAATCCAGGGCCAGTTCCAGGCCGTGCTCGGCCGCAGCGGCACGTAGGCGGCGAAAACCGTCGAGCCCGCCCAGCTCGGGATGCACCTCGGTATGCCCACCTTCGGCCGATCCGATCGCATACGGGCTGCCGGGTTCGCCCGGCTCGGCGGTCACCGCGTTGTTGCGGCCCTTGCGGTTCTTCTCGCCGATGGGATGGATCGGCGGCATGTACAGCACGTCGAAGCCCATCGCCTGGATGTGCGGCAGCCGCGCGATCACGTCGTCGAAGGTGCCGTGGCGCTGCAGATCGCCGCTCTGCGAGCGCGGGAACAGTTCGTACCAGCTGGCGAAGTGCGCGGCGCGGCGTTCGGCCTCGACCCGGAAGGTCATCGGGTACTCGGTGCGGAACGGCTTGGCGTCGGCGCGCGCCATCGCCTCGGCGGTGTCGGGTTCGAGCAGCAACTGCGCCTTCTCGGCCAGGTCGTCGGTGCGGGCGATGCGGGTGGCGATGGCCTTCAGCCGCGTCGCCAGCGCGCCACGGCTGCGCCCGCGCGCCGCCTCGACCTGGGCCAGCGCTTCCTGCACGTCCACCGGCAGCAGGGTGCCGGCGGCGCGCTTCTTTTCCAAATCGGCGTGGGTGGTGGCGTAGACGTCGCGCCAGGCCTCGATGCGGAATTCGTAGCGACCAAGGCGCTGCAAGGGGAACTCACCGCGCCAGCGGTCGTTGCCGAGCGCGCGCATCGGTGTGCTGGACCAGGTACGCGCATCGGCGGCACGCCACAGCAGCGCCACGGCGATGCGGTCGTGGCCATCGCAGAACGCATCGGCTTCCACGCACACGCGGTCGCCGACCGTGCGTTTGACCGGGAAGCGTCCGTCGTCCACCGACGGCGTCACCGCCTCGATGCACACCCGCGCCTCGCCGGCGGCGATCTCGGCCGGTGTGCGTGCGCGCGCGGCGGTCAGTACCGGGCGCGCCGGCAGACTGCGATAGATGCGCACCTCGCCGGCTTCCAGGGTGCCGCCTTGCTCGCCCTGGATCGGCTCGCCATGGTCGCTGAGCAGGCCCTCGCTGTCGCCGAGCAGGCGCAGCAGCGCCGGCCCCGGTACCGGCAGCAGGTGGTCGCGGTCGCTGTTGAGCAGCACCAGCCATGCCGCGGCATCCAGCGGTTCCACCGCCACCGCGGTGAGCGCGCCGTCGCGCAGCAGCGGGCGCAGGCGCAGCGACGCGGTGGCGTCGGGCAACGACGCAGCCGGCGTGGACGCGTCGCTCTCGGAGGAGCCGTGCTGCGCAGGCGCGGGCTGCCCGTATTCTGTCGATGTGTCCTGCGCGGCGATCGCCCAGGCCCCACCGAACGCGGCGGCCAGGCGCTGCCGCTGCGCGCGTGGCAAGGGCAGCGGCGTATCCGAGGCCGTCTCGGCATCGACGGTGGCGACCACGCAACGCGCCAGCGCACGCAGGGCGCTGTCCTCATCGAAGAACCAGTCGCCGCGGCCGTCCCACCAGGCCAGCGAGGAGAACGCGGCATCGAAGCCGGCGCCCGCCAGGCTGCGCAAGGCGTCCAGGCCCAAGCCTGGCGTCCACGCCAGCAGCCGCGCCTGCGGCGCCTGTGCGTGGACCCCGTCGATCAGCGTGCGCCACAGCGACGCCGGCACGCGCTGCGGCTGCAACACGCGGAAGCCGGCCACGCCGCTATGCACCCAGTCGAGCAACCGCGCACTCCACCACTGCGCCAGGCCCGCCCCTTCTTCGGCGGAGGCGAAACGGCCCACTGCGATGTCCGGCGCGGCGCGCTCGGCGCGCGGATCCGGCAGCGCCGAGCTGCGCGCGCGGAACCAGTGCGGATGCTCCTGCAGCAGGCGGCTGCCGCCGCCGATCTCGTCGATGCGCAGGTCCAGCAGCACGCGCAGCCCATGCTGCTCGGCCCGCTGCAGCCAGTGGCGCAACTGTGTCTGGCCCGCCGCGTCGTCGGCTGCCGGATCGTGCAGACGGCCCTGCGCATCCTGTGCGAACGGATTGGGCAAGACGATGTGATCGCAGCCCTGTGCCTGTGCCGCCGCCATGGCCGCGTCCAGCGCGGCCGCATCGTGAGGAGGAAAGAGGGACAGCAGGCAGACATGCATTCGGAAGATCCCGTTCGACGAATGAGAAGGACACGTCGCCTCTGCGCACCGTTGCCGGCAGCGCGGACTGCGCCGTCGCATGGCAAGGGCGTCGGAACGGGATGCGCCTGCACGCGGTCGCGCTTCCAGAGATGGCGACGGCGCCGGCGCACCCGGTCCGCGCGATGCGATGCAGCCGCGCTACAAGACCACGAACGCCGCAAATGGAATGTGTGGATGACATTAAATGCGCGTGCATGTGATGCGACGCGCTGTGACAGGGTGTGGCGGCGCACGCTGCGCGACGCCATACGCAATGCGGGCCATGCCGAATTCACGCGATGCTGACGCTCGCGCTTGCGTCGCGCACGAGGCCGCAGTGCGGCGCAGAGGCCTCGGCCGTTTTCCAGGCGCAGACTCACGCCGGTGCGGCTTCAACGCATCTCCGAACTTACTGTCACTACACTCCAGCCGGACGCCACTGGCCCCTGGAACCCAACTGTCATGACGCCGCGACGCGCGAAGTGATGTGCTTTCCGATGCCGCAATGCGTCGGGACTGAA
>NZ_AQOJ01000040.1:0-1856 GCF_000364685.1 Xanthomonas sp. SHU 166 | reverse complement strand
CGGCGGCAGCGCCAGCAAGGTGCCGGCGACGGCGAGCGCCGCGGCGAAGGTCGCCGGCCGCGGAACGGGCCGACGTCTGCGGACGGACATGGCTAGAGCACCGCGTTCTGGAAGTCGAAGTTCAGCTGGTCGCCGACCGACTGCACCAGGTTGCCCTGGATGAAGTCGACCCCGCCCATCCACATCGCGGCCGCGGCCTGCGCCTGTTCGATCTGCTGGCCGATGATCAGCAGGCCGGCGCGGTGCGCCAGGTCGATGGTGGCGCGCAGCTGGTCGCGCAGTTCGGGATCGGCATGCGCGCCGGCGAAGCGTGCCGACAGGCGCAGATAGCCCAGCGGCAGATGCGCCAGTAGCGCTTCGGCCTCGGCGCCCGGTTCGAACTGGCTGATGCAGAACTGCACGCCCAGCGGCATCAGCCGTGCGCAGAACTGCTGCAGCGTGGCGGTGTGGACCAGCGCATCGTCCAGGCGCAGGTCGATCACCAGCGAGGTGCCGGTGACGCCGCGCCGGCCGATGGTGTCGATCAGCCATTCGGCGAAGGCGGTGCGCGCCAGCGTGCGCGTGGACTGCGAGACGAACAGGCGCAGCGGCGGAGTGGCGTGCTGGTACAGATGCAGCAGGCCCAGCGCGTGGTCCAGCACCTGCTGGTCGAGGTCGGCGAGGCGTCCGCCGGCCTCGGCGGCCGGCAGCACCTGGCCGGCCGAGAGCAGGCTGCCGTCGCGCTGGCGCAGGCGCAGCAGCACCTGGTACTGGGCGATGTCGCCGCCGGCGACGGCGACGATCGGCTGGTAGGCCGGCTCCAGTTGTCCCTCCAGCATCGCGATGCGCTGCAGGTCCTCGTCCGTGCGCGGCGGCACGTAGGCGGCGATGCTCTGCGGATGCAGCCGCGCCTGCAGCGCGGTGCGTTCGACCGCCTCGAGCGCGCTGCCGGCGTCCTCGAAGCCATGGCCGAAGTCGGCGTAGCCGATCGCGCAGCGCAGGTGCAGCGCCTCGTCCTCGCGCAACGGGAAGGCGTGGCCGGACAGGGTGTCGCGCAGGCTCTGCGCGCGTTGCCGCTGCGCGTCGGCATCGGCGTCGTCGGCCAGCAGCAGGAAGCTGTTGTCGTTGAGCCGCGCCAGCGGCTGCGGCGCGGTGATGCCGGCCAGGCGGCGCCCGGCCTGCACCATCAGCCGCTCGAACGCGGCGTAGCCATAGCGTTCGCGCAGGCCGAGCGCGCTGGCGATCTCGATGAAGTACAGGCTGCCGGGGCGGCGCGCGCGCAGCGTCGTGTCCAGCAACTGCAGCACGTGGGCGCGGGTCGGCAGGCCGGTCTCGGGGTTGTTCAGCGGCACCGCCTCGGCGTGGCCTTGCTGGGCCTGCTGGCGGGCGCGGCGGATGCGGTTGGAGACCGCGGCGATCAGGTGCCGCGGCCGGATCGGCTTGGTCAGGAAGTCGTCGGCGCCGCTGTCGAGCACTTCGTATTCCAGTTCCGGATCGGCGTCGCCGGACAGGAACACGATCGGCAGCAGCTGGTGCTGCGGCTGCTGGCGGATCAGCGCGGTCAGGCGCATGCCGTCCAGTCCCGGCATGTGCAGGTCCATCAGGATCAGGTCCGGCCGGTAGTCGACGATGGCCTGCTGCACGCCTTCGGCCTGCATCTGCACCTGCGCATGCATGCCGGCGCCATGCAGCACGCTCTGCGCGAACAGCGCCTGCGCGCGATCGTCCTCGACGATCAGCACGCGGTACGGCGCGGCCGCGGCCGGTGTGGCGGGACCGGGGGCGGCGTCGGCGACGACGAAGGCGGCTGCGTTGGCGTCGGCGGTGCCGTCGTCGTGCTCGCTGCCGGCCAGTGGCGTGGCGGCTGCCGCCAGTTC
>NZ_AQOJ01000039.1:0-7056 GCF_000364685.1 Xanthomonas sp. SHU 166 | reverse complement strand
CCGATAGATAGGCGTTACACCGCGTACCTTGAAGATTCGAACCCCACTTTACAATAGAGAAAATTGATCATGACAAGCAATTCCTCGCATTCCTCTCCGCTAGACCCTGCAGGTGCCGCGCGGTTACTCGACGCGCTGATTACAGATGACGCTTTCCGCACGGCTTTCCAAAATGACCCCGTCGCGGCACTCGCCTCCATTGGCATTTTACTAGATGCCGATGCCGACACGAGTTGCTTAGAAGTAGGAATAATGGCAACAAAAGAAGAGCTGATCGCCACCAGAGAACTCCTTCTGGCGTATCTCATCTCGGACATGGCATTTCACAATCCACACTGCTTTGAGGCCGACCAGGTTGAAAAATACCTAAAGGCTGGCGGTTGATCGCTCGGCAGTGAGGCCCAGCCCCTTAACTCGTGTCGATGCCGCAGCGGCGTCGATCACATTAAGGGGCTGGAAGATGGAGCTACCCGAGACTTCAGCATACCCGCGCCCCCTACCCAGAACAATCGCGCGATCCTGCACGAGAGCTGCTTTGGAGTCACCAATTATTTCCAATGCATCCCTCATTACGACTCTGGACTGGAACAGCTCTTTACCGTTGAGCTGTGGCTGCAACAGAGCGACGGCGCGACGTGGACTTCCCTCTTGTAAGAATTGCTTTGCTTTGATCAAGAGAATCATTCTGTGGGCTGTAGCATCGCCGGAAATCTCGCCCAGATGGATGAGCTCTTGCAATTCTTCAGGTGCCTGTTTGAATCCGGAACGTTGCAACAAATACACGGACGCCAAGGCCAACGCCATGTAGTCTGATCTCTCTACAGGCGACCTCAGAGAAACACTTTTGGATAACTCTCTTGCACACTTGAGAAGTTCATTTTGCAAAGCTCCGTCTTCCCGCTTATTTATTCGCAAAGATAATGCGATCAATTTAAAGTCATAATATAGCAATTCGGAATCCGGCTTGATATGCGCGGCTTTCTCCTCCGCGACAGACGCAGCCTCTGCCAGATTCCCACGCTGAGCAAGAACAGCGATACGCGTGATGACATCGGTCGGACTAGCGGCGGCTACTCTCCTATCGCCCTGTTGATCAATCAAACTCTGGGCTGCCGGAAGATCTCCGTAGGCGGCCAAGGCAAGAGCGCTCCCTAGCCCAGCGGATGGGCCGAACTCCTGATCAGACTGTCGGAAATACTCCATCGACTCTCTTATCCGGCCCTGCCCCAGTTCAGCCCTGGCCAACTGGGCCAAGGCATAACCGCGCAATGGATTATTTGCCGCTACCGCGGACTTCAGGTACTTGATTGCCTCTAAATAATCACCATCCTCCATTGCAGCCCACGCATAATTCGCGGCGCCAGCGTAATAATCGGGATACAGCTGAGCCAAGAGCTTCCACCTACGAGCGGGATCATCGCCCTTCTTCGGATAGTACTGAGACTTCCACGCGAGCAAATAAATCTGGTCTCGCTTTGGAAGACGATCCAGATGGCTCAGCGCAGCACGAAGGTGCGGCTCGGCTGACGCTGGTTCGGCCCGACTCGCGTAGACCCTCATGATGGCGGCGTGAGCAAGCGCGAAATCCTTATCCAGTTCGAGTGCCCGCGTGAAATACTCAATCGCCAAGTCGTTTTCTTTTCGGGCGTAGGCATCAACGCCCAGCGCATAAGCACGTAGCGCGTCGATACTGGAGGTACTCACTTGTGGCAACGGTTGAGCACTCTGCGCAATCGATTCCATCGCTTCGCCCAGCTTGTCTCGCAGCTGGATAGTAACGTTGTCGATTGAGGCCAGTGCGGAATCCAGGCCTTTCCCGTCTTTCGATAGTGCCAATACTGTTACACCACTTGTGGGATCAACGACGTCGACGCTCACCCTCAGTCGCCCACCTACCTCGGCAACCGTTGGCAAGAGCACGGCTTTCGCTCCATCTCGCTGCGCAATTTCCGACGCAGTAGCCCGGTCAATGCGGCTGTCCGGACTACGCCGCATTCGTATCAAGGTATCCCTCACCTTGAGATCGCTCAGCAGATTCACGTAACGCGACTGCTCGAGGCTGATCCGGAATGCCTGATCCAGCGATTCGTCGAGTACCTGATTGCCCGTCAGATTCCGCAAATCCCCCACCACCACCCAGTCGCGTTCGGCGAAGGCGATGGCCGGCTGCGGGCGGGTGACGAACCAGGCGCCGACCGCGAACGCGGCGATCAGCGCCGCCTCCGCCGCCAGCGCCGCCGGCCGGCGCCACAGCGGGATGTCGCGCCAGGCCTTGGGCGTGGGCTTGGGCGCGCGCAGCGGGGTGTGGCCGATCTCGCCGACTTCGTAGATCTCCAGCGGGGTGGGCACGCCCTTGAAGCGCCAGCGGCCGTGCGATTTCCACAGCAGGCGCTCGCCGCGCTCGCCCAGTTCGCGCGCGGCGCGATGGGTCAGCGACTCGGCCACCGCCGACAGCAGGATCTGCCCAGGCCGGGCCAGGGTCATCAGTCGCGCCGCGGTCGGCTTGGCCAGGCCTTCCACTTCCAACGGCTTGGCGCCCACCTGCACGGCGGCGTCGCTGTTGCGCCAGGTCAGCACTTCGCCCACATGCAGGCCGGCGCGCACCTTCAGGTCCAGCGCGCGCGACGCGCCCAGCGCATGCAGGCCGCGGCTGTAGTCCAGGGCGAAGCCGAGGCCGTCGATCGGCCGTTCGAACAACAGCAGCAGCCCGTCGGAACGGTCGATCAGACGGCCGCGCCAACGCTGCTGCAACTCCAGCACCAGCGAGTCGTGCCGCCTGAACAGGTCGGCCGCATTGGCGTCGCCGAGCTTTTCCACCAGCGCCACCGAATCGCACAGGTCGGTCAGCAGCAGGGTACGAAGCTGCGGGACCTCGGGCTGCGGTGCGGTGGCATCATCGGTCATGGCGGCGGCTCGGCGGGGACGCGGTAGCTCAGCAGGGGGCGGAGGCGAGGTCGTGCCAGTACAGCCGGTTGCCGCCCTGGCGCTTGGCTTCGTACAGCGCCGCGTCGGCGTTGGCGTACCAGTCGTTCCAGTCCGAATGCGGATCGACGCGGCTGATGCCGATGCTGACCGGGCAGATGTGCGGCGCCGGGTGCGGCACGCCCAGCAGGTTCTGCACGGTGGCGAGCACGAACTCGCCGATGCGGCGCAGGTCCTCGACCGTGCCGGCGGCCACCAGCAGGCAGAACTCGTCGCCGCCCAGGCGGCACGCCGTGTCGTCCGGCCCGGCCACCGAGCGCAGGATGTTGGCGACGTTCTGCAGCACACGATCGCCGACCAGGTGGCCGTGGGCGTCGTTGATGTGCTTGAAGCGGTCGCAGTCGATCAGCAGCAGGCCCGGGCCGGGCGAGCGGCCATCGCGGCGACACTCCTGCAGGCGCAGGATCAGTCCGCGGCGGTTGTGCAGACCGGTCAGTTCGTCGGTCCGCACCAGTTCCTCGGTCTGGCTGAGCTGGTGGGTGGTGGCGTAGAGGTTGTCCAGCGCCGCTTCCAGGTCGCGGTTGCGCCGGCGCAGCTGACGGATCAGGGTCTGCTCGTTCATCACCACGCGCATGATCGTGCGGCGCAGGAAGTAGGCGACCACGCCCGGGTCGCGCTCGACCAGGCGCTGGAAGTCGTCGTGGTCCAGTTCCACCAGGGCGCCGTCGCTGGCGGCGAGCGCGTCGGCGCTGCGCATGTGGTTGCCGATCAGCAGGCCCAGCTCGCCGAAGAACTCGCCATGGCCCAGGTGCTTGACCACCAGGTCCTCGCCGAAATCCAGATCGATCACGCCGCTGGTGATCACGAACATCGCGCTGCCGCCGTCGCCGCGGCGGAACAGCACGTCGCCGGCGCGCACCGTCCGGGCGCGACCGAACTCGGAAAACAGACGCAATTCTGCGGCGGTCAGCACCGCCAGCTCGTTCGGCTTCGGAGCGACCGCAGCGTTGGAAATTGTGCCGCGTGCGGTGGATGCGGCGCTGTCGCAGCTCATCCGGCCCCCTAATGTGACGTCGCTGGCCCTGTCCGTGGAGCATAGCACCTACACGCCGCGCTCACGATACGTTTCACAGGCAATCTCGTCACTGCAAGAGACATCGCAAGCCGCCGCTGCGGCGATCTGTCGCACGCGGTAGACAGCGCCGTTCCGCCGACGGCAGCGCATGAAAAAAAGCCCGGGCGAACCCGGGCTTCCCACCTCCTGCCAGGGAGGGGCGATCGATCGGCGCGCCTGGCTGCAGGTCAGGCCGCTTTCTCGCCATGGAACTGCTCTTCCTCGGTCGAGCCCTTCAGCGCGGTGGTCGAGGACTGGCCCTGCTGGATTGCCTGGGTCACCGCATCGAAGTAGCCGGTGCCGACCTCGCGCTGGTGCTTGACCGCGGTGAAGCCGCGGTCGGCGGCGGCGAACTCGGCCTCCTGCAGTTCGACGAAGGCGCTCATCTGCCGGCGCGCGTAGCCGTGCGCCAGGTTGAACATCGAGTAGTTCAGCGCATGGAAGCCGGCCAGGGTGATGAACTGGAACTTGTAGCCGTAGCTGGCGATCTCGCGCTGGAACTTGGCGATGGTGGCGTCGTCCAGGTTCTTCTTCCAGTTGAAGCTGGGCGAGCAGTTGTAGGCCAGCAGCTTGCCGGGGAACTTGGCGTGGATGGCCTCGGCGAACTTGCGCGCGAACTCCAGGTCCGGCTTGCCGGTCTCGCACCAGATCAGGTCGGCGTAGGGCGCGTACGCCAGGCCGCGGCTGATCGCCTGGTCCAGGCCCTTGTGGGTGCGGAAGAAGCCCTCGACCGTGCGCTCGCCGGTGGTGAACGGGCGATCGTTGGGGTCGATGTCGCTGGTCACCAGGTCGGCGGCCTCGGCATCGGTGCGCGCCACCAGCAGGGTCGGCACGCCCATCACGTCGGCGGCCAGGCGCGCGGCGTTCAACTTCTCGATCGCCTCGCGGGTCGGCACCAGCACCTTGCCGCCCATGTGTCCGCACTTCTTCACCGAGGCCAGTTGGTCCTCGAAGTGCACGCCGGCCGCGCCGGCCTCGATCATCGCCTTCATCAGTTCGAAGGCGTTGAGCACGCCGCCGAAGCCGGCCTCGGCATCGGCCACGATCGGCTGCAGGAAGTCGATCTCGTCCTTGCCCTCGGCGTGGTGCAACTGGTCGGCGCGCAGCAGGGTGTTGTTGATGCGCTTGACCACCGCCGGCACCGAGTCGGCCGGGTACAGCGACTGGTCCGGGTACATCTGCCCGGCCAGGTTGGCGTCGGCGGCGACCTGCCAGCCGGACAGGTAGATGGCGTTGAGCCCGGCCTTGACCTGCTGCATCGCCTGGTTGCCGGTCAGCGCGCCCAGCGCGTTGACGAAGTCCTTTTCGTGCAGGTACTTCCACAGCTTCTCGGCGCCGAGCCGGGCCAGCGAGTGCTCCACATGCACCGTGCCGCGCAGGCGCACCACGTCGGCGGCGGTGTAGTTGCGGGTGATCCCGGCCCAGCGCGGATCGGTGTCCCAGTCGCGCTGGATCTGTTCGGCGGTCTGCAGCGTGGTGCTCATCTGGCGTTCTCCTCGAAAAAATGGATGCAGCGATGAAACGGTGGGGGTGTGGTCGGATAGACAGCGTTGGCGGACACGGAAGGAATCCGATGCAGGGAGACCGCTTTCACGATTCCCCATTCCCAAATCCCCATTCCCGGCTTCCCATCAATCGATCAACTGATAGGCCGGCAAGGTCAGGAAGTCGGCCAACGCCTCGTCGCGCGTCAGCCGATCCAGCAGCGCGATGGCCTCGTCCACGCGCGCCCCGCCTGGCAGCAGCGCGCGCTCGCCCAGCCGTGCCGGCAACTGCCGCAGGCAGGCGTCGAACAGGGCGAAGTCGATGGCGGTGCCGTCGTCCAGGTGCAGGCCGCCCACGTGCAGCCACTGCCACAACTGGCTGCGGCTGATCTCGGCAGTGGCGGCGTCCTCCATCAGGTGGTGGATCGGCACGCAGCCGTTGCCGTCCAGCCACGCCGCCAGGTAGCGCACGCACACTTCGATGTTGCCCTCGAAGCCGGCGCGGGTGATGGTGCCGGTGGACGGGGCGATCAGCGTGTCGCGGTCGGCCTGCACGTCATCGCGGCGCACCGCGTGCTGGTTCAGCGTGCGCATGTGCTCGTCGAACACCGAACGGGCGATCGGGATCAGCGCCGGGTGCGCCACCCAGGTGCCGTCGTGGCCGGCGGTGACTTCACGCAGCTTGTCCGCGCGCACCCGCGCCATCGCCTGCTCGTTGGCCGCCTCGTCGTGGCCGATCGGAATCTGCGCGGCCATCCCGCCCATCGCATGCGCGCCGCGGCGGTGGCAGGTGCGGATCAGCAGTTCCGAGTAGGCCTTCAGGAACGGCTGGGTCATGGTCACCTGGCCGCGCTCGGGCAGCACCCGGTCCGGATGCCGGCGGAAGGTCTTCAGGTAGGAAAAGATGTAGTCCCAGCGGCCGCAGTTCAGGCCAACGATGCGACCGCGCAGCGCATGCAGGATCTCGTCCATCTCGAACACTGCCGGCAGCGTCTCGATCAGCACGGTGACCTTGATCTGGCCCTGCGGCAGGCCGAGCATATCCTCAATGTGGGCCAGCGCGGTCTCCCACAGCGCCGCCTCCTCCATCGACTGCAGCTTGGGCAGGTACAGATACGGACCGCGGTCCTTGGCCTGCAGCGCGCGACCGTTGTGGAAGGCGAACAGCGCCGCATCGAACAGACCGCCGGCCAGCGGCTGGCCATCGACCAGCACGTGCTTCTCGTCCAGGTGCCAGCCGCGCGGGCGCACGATCAGCACCGCCTGCTCCTCGTAGGGCCGCAACGTATAGCGCTTGCCCGGGCTGCCGTCGCGCGCGGCCGGCGCGGTGAAGGTCAGGGTCCCGGCCACCGCCTCGGCCAGCGCGCGCTGGCCGGCGACCAGGTTGCGCCAGGTCGGCGCGGTCGAATCCTCGAAGTCCGCCATGTACACCTTGGCGCCGGAGTTCAGCGCGTTGATGACCATCTTCGGATCGGTCGGGCCGGTGATCTCGACCCGGCGGTCCTGCAGCGCCTCGGGCAGCGGCGCCACCTGCCA
>NZ_AQOJ01000038.1:0-19749 GCF_000364685.1 Xanthomonas sp. SHU 166 | reverse complement strand
CAGGTGCGCGTCGGCGATGGCCGGCGCGCGCCGCCTGCCGGCGCCGGCGGGCCGACGGTGTCATGGCCGATTCAGCGTTTTGCGGCACAATCCGGATTCACCTGCCAACGGGCCCGTCCATGCGTCTACCGATCGCCTTCGTCCTGCTCGCCACGCTCGCCGGCTGCACCTGGGTGCCGATGGCGCCGGAAGGCAAAGGGGTACGGGTCCTGCCGCCCGGTCAGGCCGCCAGCGGCTGCGAGAAGCGCGGCGAGGTGGTGGTGTCGGTGAAGAGCAGCGTCGGCTTCTACCAGCGCAACCCGCTGCGGGTGCGCGAGGAGCTGGAGACCCTGGCCCGCAACGAGGCGCCTGGCGTGGGCGCCAACACCGTGCAGGCGATGGGCGACCCGGTCGACGGCGACCAGCGTTTCACCGCCTACCAGTGCGGCGGCCGCTGAACCGCTCAGACCATACGCTTTCCGGGGATTTGTTAAAGATGCGGTAAAACGGTGTAACCGCTAGAATTGGCACCCCCTCGCCTGACCCTGGCGTACACCTCGATGCTCTTCACCAACGTCTCGATCGCGGGACTGGCGCATATCGACGCGCCGCACACGCTGACCTCCAAGCAGATCAACGCGCGCCTGCAGCCAACCCTGGACCGGCTGCGGATCCGGGCCGACGTGCTCGGCGACATCGCCGGCGTCCACGCGCGGCGCATGTGGGACCAGGACCTGCAGGCGTCCGACGTGGCGACGCTGGCGGCGCGCAAGGCGATGGGCGATGCGGGCATCGAGGCTGGGCAGGTCGGGCTGCTGGTCAACACGTCGGTGAGTCGCGATTACCTGGAGCCGTCCACCGCCAGCATCGTCGCCGGCAATCTGGGCGTGAGCGAGCAGTGCATGACCTTCGACGTCGCCAACGCCTGCCTGGCCTTCATCAACGGCATGGACATCGCGGCGCGCATGATCGAGCGTGGCGATATCGACTATGCGATGGTGGTCGATGGCGAGACCGCCAACCTGGTGTACGAGAAGACCCTGGAGCGGATGGCCTCGCAGGACCTGACCGCCGACGCCTTCCGCGACGAAATGGCGACCCTGACCCTGGGGTGCGGTGCCGTGGCGATGGTGATGGCGCGTACCGACCTGGCACCGGATGCGCCGCGCTACCGCGGCGGCGTGACCCGCTCGGCCACGCAGTGGAACACCCTGTGCCGGGGCAACATGGACCGCATGGTCACCGACACCCGCATGCTGCTGATCGAAGGCCTCAAGCTGGGCCAGAAGACCTTCGCCGCCGCGCGGCAGGCGCTGGGGTGGGCGGTGGACGAACTGGACCAGTTCGTCATCCACCAGGTCAGCCTTCCGCACACCAAGGCCTTCATGAAGAGCTTCGGGATCGACCAGAAGAAGGTCATGACCATCTTCGGCGAATACGGCAACATCGGCCCGGCCAGCGTGCCGATCGTGCTGAGCAAGCTGCGCGAGCTGGGCCGCCTGAAGAAGGGCGACCGGATCGCGTTGATGGGCATCGGCTCGGGCTTGAACTGCTCGATGGCCGAGGTGGTCTGGTAAGCGAGAGGCGCAGGACAGGCGCGCAAATTTTCCTTGCGCGCCGTATTTGGGTGTTTAGAAAGAAATTTGCTAAATTTCTTTCCTAAGAGCCGTCTCCGGCAACGGCAAGGATTGCCTGATGTCGTCTCGACGCTGTACCGGACACTATGTCCCCGGGTCGCTGGCGGGCAGCCGTTATCAGGCGTTCGTTCCTGATCCGCTGCCGCCCGAGCCGCCGCTGCAGTTGGCGGCGCCGCTGCTGATCGCGCGCAAGGAACAGGCCGACCAGGCGCTTGGTCGCCTCGATGGCATCACCCTGATGCTGCCGGACCCGGAGCTGTTCCTCTACCACTACGTGCGCAAGGAAGCGGTCCTGTCCTCGCAGATCGAGGGCACGCAATCGTCGCTGTCCGATCTGCTGCTGTTCGAACTGGACGAGGCACCGGGTGTCCCTCTGGACGACGTCGAAGAAGTCTCCAACTACGTCGCTGCGCTGAACCACGGGCTGCGGCGCTTGCGCGAGGATGACTTCCCGCTGTCGCTGCGCCTGATCCGCGAAATGCACGCGCTGCTGTTGCAAGGTGGGCGTGGTGCCGGCAAACGTCCGGGCGAATTCCGTTCGGGCCAGGTCTGGATCGGCGGTGCCTCGCCGGCGTTGGCGCACTTCGTGCCGCCGCCGCCGGAAGCCCTGGATGCGGTGCTGGCCGCCTTCGAGCGCTTCCTGCACGCGCCGGGCCGCGACGTCTCGCCGATGGTCAAGGCAGCCCTGGCACATGTGCAGTTCGAAACCATCCATCCCTTCAGCGATGGCAACGGCAGGCTGGGGCGGCTGCTGATCGCGTTGATCCTGTGCAACGAAGGTGTGCTGCGCGCGCCCAGCCTGTACCTGAGCCTGTTCTTCAAGCGCCATCGCGCGCGTTATTACGAGCGCCTCAACGCGGTACGCACCGAGGGCGACTGGGAAGGCTGGCTGGATTTCTTTCTCGAGGGCGTTGCAGACACCGCGCAACAGGCGGTGTCCACCGCGCAGCGCCTGCTGGCGCTGCTGGCGGCCGACCGCACACGTATCGCCGGATTGGGAACGCGCGCTGGCAACGTGGGCCTGGTGTACGAGCAGTTCGCCCGTCGTGTCCTGCTGGGCGTGCCACAGGTCCAGCCGCATTTGCCGCTCAGCGCACCGACGATCCGTGCCGCCATCCGCACCCTGCAGGATCTGGACATCGTCAACGAACTCACCGGGCAGCAGCGGCACCGCGTGTTCGCCTATCAGGCTTATCTGGACATCCTCAGCGAGGGTGCGCAGCCGTTATGAGTTCCCCAGTGCCGCACGCCGACGGCAATGCATCATGCGCCGCGGCGGTGCCGTCTTCCTCTTCCATCTCGCATCGGTCCCCCGCATGAACTACCCCGGCTACCCCTTCACCCCGCAGCGCCTCCAGGTCCGCCCGGGGCTGCACATGTCCTATCTCGACGAAGGCCCACGCGACGGCGAGGTGGTGGTGATGCTGCACGGCAATCCGTCGTGGAGCTATCTGTGGCGCACGCTGGTGAGCGGGCTGTCGGACCGCTACCGCTGCATCGTGCCCGACCACATCGGCATGGGCCTGTCGGACAAGCCGGACGATGCGCCGGGCGCGCGGCCGGGCTACGAGTACACCCTGCAGTCGCGCGTGGACGACCTGGACGCGTTGCTGCGGCATCTGCGCATCGACGGGCCGGTGACGCTGGCGGTGCACGACTGGGGCGGCATGATCGGTTTCGGTTGGGCGCTGTCGCACCATGCGCAGGTGCGGCGCCTGGTCATCACCAATACCGCGGCGTTCCCGCTGCCGGCGGCCAAGCCGATGCCGTGGCAGATCGCGATGGGCCGGCACTGGCGCCCGGGCGAGTGGTTCATCCGCACGTTCAATGCGTTCTCTTCGGGCGCGTCGTGGCTGGGCGTGTCGCGACGCATGCCTGCCGATGTGCGTCGCGCCTACGTGGCGCCGTACGACAATTGGGCCAACCGCATTTCCACGATCCGCTTCATGCAGGACATTCCGCTGTCGCCGGCGGACAAGGCCTGGTCGCTGCTGGCGCGGGCCGAGCAGGCATTGCCGTCGTTCGCCGATCGCCCCGCCTTCATCGGCTGGGGCCTGCGCGACATCTGCTTCGACCATCATTTCCTGGAAGGCTTCCGCCGCGCGTTGCCGCAGGCCGAGGTGATGGCCTTCGAGGATGCCAACCACTACGTGCTGGAAGACAAGCACGAGGTGCTGGTGCCGGCGATCCGCCGGTTTCTGGACGCACATCCGCTGTCCTGAGCACGCACGCCGGCCAGATCCGGCGTCTTCCTGCGGCGCGCATTATCGGCGCGCCGCACATGCAGGAAGGGGATTGCCGCCGGCGTTGCGCCGTGGATCGTCTACACGGGCGCGCGCAAACTGCTACCGATTGCCGTGATGCAACATTGTTGGCTGGGTACAGTCGCCGCCGACGTGCGCGTCGCGCGGAAGCGGACGCTGCACGCAATCGGACAGGAGACAGAGAGTGAAAGCGATGGCGATGGCGATGCTGTTGACGGCGATGAGCGTGCCTGGTGCGCATGCGGAAGACCTGACCACGTCCGCGGACGGCAAGACGCTGACGGTCGGATTCGGCCAGCCCACCTGGAAGCAGGTGCTGCACTACCGCAAGCTGTACGACAAGAAGCCGTTCCCCGATGCGGAGATCTATTACTACAGCAACGGCATGTACAAGATCATCTCGCAGGGCGAGAACCACTACGGCGTGTACGTGCTGCAGGGCAGCTTCGAGGATCAGACCTACACGATCCGCTTCATCTCGCTGCCGTCCGAGGACTGGGGCAACAAGACCGCCTTCCATCAGTTGACCTTCATCCGTGGCGAGGACAGGAACGTCTTCATCCAGAACGCGATCGTCGACACCGGCGAGGCCATCGCCCAGCAGAACGGCACCTACACCCTCGAAAAGAACACCGTGACCAATCCGGTGCCGACGGCGTGGAAGCACCGCTGAGCCGATGCGGCGCGCGTCCGCCGTGCTTCGGATGCCGCCAGGATGGGCGTTTGCAGGAGTTTGCGGAGGAGCGGCTTCAGCCGCGACCGGGCGTTGCCGGGAACGCGGATCGCGGCTGGTCCCGCGGCGACAAGGGCAGATGCTACGGCCTCCCTGCCGTCCTGGCGGCGCCGCCGCTCAGGCGTCTGGCAGATTGCGTTCGACTACGCCGTCCCAGTCGGCCAGGGTCAGCAGCGGCAGGCCGTGCGCCAGCCGCGACTTGTCGCACTGCGCGCTGCGTTCGCCGAACTCCAGCGAGGCCGGTACCGCGGCGCACACCGACGGCCGCCGCTCGTGGATGCTGCAGCGACTGTAGCGGCCGATGTCCGCGTCCAGGGCGATGCAGCGCGGCTGCGCCTGCGAGGTGCCACGCATCACCCGCTCATGGGTGCGCAGCGGTTCGGTCAGCTCGAACGGGACCCTGCCGCCCAGCGCGGGATCGGCTTCGCTCCAGTGGAAACTGACGCGGAAGTAGGCGCAGCAGGCGCCGCAGGTGAGGCAGGGATGGGACATGGCGGCCGGGCCTTGCGCGGCGAACAGCGTGGGGGGCGCGGCATTCTGACCGAACCGGGGCGCGCTGCAAGCACGCCGGCATTCAGCCGCGGCGGCCGCGGCCGGGATGTCGGCTGCGGCCGGGCGCATCGGCGATAATCGGCGCATGACCACGACCTGCAACATCGCGGCGACGCTGCCGCGGCTGGCGCGCGAGCGCCCGGACCAGATCGCCATGCGCTGCCCCGGCCGGCCCGGCCCCGGCGGCATGGCGGCCTACGACGTGACCCTGAGCTATGCGCAGCTGGACGCGCGCAGCGATGCCATCGCCGCCGGCCTGGGCGCCTACGGCATCGGCCGCGGCACCCGCACGGTGGTGATGGTGCGGCCGTCGCCGGAGTTCTTCCTGCTCATGTTCGCCCTGTTCAAGGCCGGCGCGGTGCCGGTGCTGGTCGATCCGGGCATCGACCGGCGCGCGCTCAAGCAGTGCCTGGACGAGGCGCAGCCGGAGGCCTTCATCGGCATTCCCTTGGCGCAACTGGCGCGGCGCCTGCTCGGCTGGGCGCGCTCGGCAAAGCGGATCGTCACCGTCGGCCGGCGCTGGGCCTGGGGCGGCACCACGCTGGCGCGGATCGAGCGCGCCGGCCAGGGCGCCGGCAGCCAGCTGGCCGACACGGCCGCGGACGACGTCGCCGCGATCCTGTTCACCAGCGGCTCCACCGGCGTGCCCAAGGGCGTGGTCTACCGGCACCGGCATTTCGTCGGCCAGATCGAGCTGATGCGCAATGCCTTCGACATGCAGCCTGGCGGGATCGATCTGCCGACTTTCCCGCCGTTCGCGCTGTTCGACCCGGCGCTGGGGCTGACCTCGGTGATCCCGGACATGGACCCGACGCGTCCGGCCAAGGTCGATCCGCGCAAGCTGCACGATGCGATGCAGCGCTTCGGCGTGACCCAGCTGTTCGGCTCGCCGGCGCTGATGCGGGTGCTGGCCGACTACGGCAAGCCGTTGACCAACGTGCGCTGCGCCACCTCGGCCGGCGCGCCGGTGCCGCCGGACGTGGTGGCGCGGATCCGCAGCCTGCTGCCGGAGGACGGTCAGTTCTGGACGCCCTACGGCGCCACCGAGTGCCTGCCGGTGGCGGTGATCGAGGGCCGCGAGCTGCAGGACACGCGTGCGGCGACCGAGCGCGGTGCCGGCACCTGCGTCGGCACGGTGGTGCCGCCCAACCAGGTGCGCATCATCGCCATCGACGACGCCGCGATTCCCGAGTGGAGCGGCGTGCGCGAAGTCCCCACCGGCACCGTCGGCGAGATCACCGTGGCCGGGCCGACCGCCACCGACACCTATTTCAACCGCGATGCGGCCACGCGCCTGGCCAAGATCCGCGAACGCCTGGACGACGGCAGCGAGCGCGTCGTGCACCGCATGGGCGACGTCGGCTATTTCGACGCGCAGGGCCGGCTGTGGTTCTGCGGCCGCAAGACCCAGCGCGTGGAAACCGCGCAGGGACCGCTGTACACCGAACAGGTGGAGCCGATCTTCAACGCGCTGCCGGGCATCGGCCGCACCGCCCTGGTCGGCATCGGCGCGCCGGGGCAGCAGCGCCCGGTGCTGTGCTACGAGCTGGAAGTGGGCGCCATGCTCTCGAGCGGCCCTGAACTGCAGGCGCTGCAGCAGCGACTGCGCGATACCGCTGCCGCGCATGCGCACACGGCCGGCATCGTCGACTTCCTGAGCCACCCGGGCTTTCCGGTGGACATCCGCCACAACGCCAAGATCGGCCGCGAGAAGCTGGCGCTGTGGGCCGCGGAACAGCGCAAATGAGCGCGCGCAGCATGTGCACCGGCGCGCCTGCGCAGCAGGACACCGTTGGCGCGGCGCATGGCCGGCCCCAGAATGGCCGCCCTGATCATGGAGTGTGGCGATGAAGATCGTGGTGACCGGTGGCGGTGGATTCCTGGGCCAGGCGCTGTGCCGCGGGTTGGTGGCGCGCGGGCACCAGGTGGTCAGCTACAACCGCGGCCACTACCCGGAACTGCAGGCCTTGGGCGTGGCCCAGGTGCGGGGCGACCTGGTCGACGCGCAGGCGCTGCAGCATGCGCTGGCCGGCGCCGATGCGGTGTTCCACAACGCCGCCAAGGCCGGTGCCTGGGGCAGCTACGACAGCTACTACCAGCCCAACGTGGTCGGCACCGAGAACGTGCTGGCGGCCTGCCGCCTGCACGGCGTGTCGCGCTTGGTCTACACCTCCACACCGAGCGTGACCCACCGCGCCACCCATCCGGTCGAAGGCCTGGGCGCGGACCAGGTGCCCTACGGCGAGGATTTCCAGGCGCCGTACGCGGCGACCAAGGCGATCGCCGAGCGCATGGTGCTCGCGGCCAACGACGCGCAGCTGGCGGTGGTGGCGCTGCGCCCGCGGCTGATCTGGGGGCCGGGCGACAACCAGATCCTGCCCAAGCTGGTCGCGCGGGCGCAGGCCGGGCGCGTGCGTCTGGTCGGCAGCGGCGACAACAAGGTCGATTCCACCTACATCGACAACGCCGCACAGGCGCACTTCGATGCCTTCGAGCACCTGGCGGTGGGCGCGCCCTGCGCCGGCAAGGCCTACTTCATCTCCAACGGCGAACCGTTGCCGATGCGCGAACTGCTCAACAAGCTGCTGGCCGCCGTCGGCGCACCGGCGGTGACCAGGACGCTTTCGTTCAAGGCCGCCTACCGCATCGGTGCCGCCTGCGAAACCCTGTGGCCGCTGCTGCGCCTGCGCGGCGAGCCGCCGCTGACGCGGTTCCTCGCCGAGCAGCTGTGCACCCCGCACTGGTACAGCATGGAGCCGGCGCGGCGCGACTTCGGCTACGTGCCGCAGGTAAGCATCGAGCAGGGACTGCAGCGGCTGGCGTCGTCATGGCGCCACGACACGTCCGTCACCCGCTGACGACCACGCGTTTCCGAAGATGATGCCGCGCCGATTCGGCACGACAACCTTCTGGACATTGCCATGCTGCATTACGCCATCATCTTCTTCGTGATCGCCATCATCGCCGCCGTGCTCGGTTTCAGCGGCATCGCCGGCGCGGCGACCAACATCGCCTGGATCCTGTTCGTCGTGTTCCTGATCCTGGCGGTGATCTCGATGTTCCGCCGCGGCAAGGTGTAGTCCGCCGCGACAATCCAACGTCGATGCTTGCCCGCGGCGCCCTGCGTCGCGGGCAAGTCGTTTCTGGGCTCCGCGCCGCGAGGGCGCCTGCCGCCCGGAGGCAGCGCGATGGGGCAGGGCTGGACGTTCCGCTCGGCGCTTGTCACCATCCTCCGCTCAGGGGACAGGGGCGGATCGAATGCGAGCGTGGATCGTGTGGGCAGGCCTTGCGCTTGCGGGGAGCGCGTGCGCGCAGGTGCCGCCGGTGGACCTGGCGCCGTATCTGCAGCGCGACCAGTTCGACCGGGTCAAGATCTCCCCGACTGGCGCCTACTATGCAGTGATCGCACCGCTCGAGGACCGCACCGTGCTGGCGGTGATCCGGCGCAGCGACAAGCAGGTCTCGGCCAAGATCATGGGCCAGGCCGATTCGGTGGTGCACGACTACTGGTGGGCCAGCGACGAGCGCATCGTGGTGTCGATGGCCGAGCGCCTGGGCGCACTGGACCGCCCCGTGGCGATCGGCCAGCTGCATGCCATCGATGCCGACGGCAAGAATGCGCGCTTGCTGGCCAGCCCCTACGGGCTCAACGACAGCGTCAACGGCGTCACCTACAAGGCCGGCCTGGATCCGTCGGTGTTCATGCTCGACACCTTGCCGGACGACCCGCGCGCGGTGCTGGTGTCGGTGGTGGAGCAGACCAAGGACCCCACCGTGCATGTGGACAGGCTCGACATCTACAACCACCGACGCACGCCGGTGGCGCGCGCCCCGGTGGCGCGTGCGGACTTCGTCACCGATCACGGCGGCCACGTGCGCTTCGCGCAGGGTGCCGAGACCGGCAGCAACACCAACAAGCTTTTCTACCGCAACGACGACGCCAGTCCGTGGAAGCTGATCAACGACGAGGCCAGCAGCGGGCATCGCAGCTTCCCGCTCGGCTTTTCCGCGGACGACAGGATCGCCTACCTGCAGGTGGAGCAGGCCGAGGGGCCCGATACGGTGGTGGCATGGGATCCGCAGAGCGACCGCGCCACGCCGCTGCTGCGCGATGCGAAGGTCGATCCCTACCAGGTGCTGCGCGACCTGGACGGCCGCACCCCGATCGGCGTGTCGTTCATGAGCGACCGTGTGCACAACCGCTTCTTCGACGAGACCGCGCCGACGGCGCGGCTGTACCGCGCGCTGGAGCAGGCCTTCAACGGCGATGCGGTGTTCATCACTTCCGCCACCGCCGATCGACGCCTGCTGATGCTCTATGTGTGGAGCGATCGCAACAACGGCGATTACTTTCTGTTCGACACCGTCGACAAATCGGCCAAGCGGGTGTTCAGTCGGCGCGAATGGTTCGTACCGGAGCGGATGCCGTCGACCCGCGAGGTCGCCTTCAAGGCCAGGGATGGGATGGCCCTGTACGGCTATCTGACCCTGCCGTTGCAGGCGCCGGCCGGCAAGCCGCTGCCGATGGTGCTGTTGCCGCATGGCGGGCCGTTCGGACTCTTCGATGGCTGGGAATTCGACGATGATGCGCAGGTGCTGGCTGCGGCCGGCTACGCGGTGTTGCGGGTCAACTACCGTGGCTCGGGCAACTACGGCCGCGCCTATACCCAGGCCGGTGCACGGGAGTGGGGCGGGCGCATGCAGGACGATCTCACCGACGCCACCCGCTGGGCGATCGACCAGGGTATCGCCGACGCCGCACGCATCTGCATCTACGGCGCCAGCTACGGCGCCTATGCCGCGCTGATGGGCGCGGCGAAGGAGCCGGACCTATACCGCTGTGCGGCCGGCTATGTCGGCGTCTACGACCTGGAGACCATGTACCGCGACCAGGCCAGGTACGCGCGCTGGACCAAGGCCTGGGCCGGCGACTGGCTGGGCGAACGCGACAGCCTGGCGGCGCGGTCGCCGGTCAATCTGGCCGCGCGCATCCGCGTGCCGGTGTTCCTGGCGGCCGGCGGCAAGGACGAGCGTGCGCCGATCGAACACACCGAGCGCATGGAGAAGGCGTTGAAGAAGGCCGGGGTGCCGGTGGAGTCGTTGTATTTCCCCAACGAGGGCCACGGCTTCTATACCGAGCCGCACCGGCGCGCCTACTACACGCAGTTGCTGGCGTTCCTGAGCAAGCACCTGGGCGGCGCGCAGGCGCAGTAGTGGCGCGCGGCGCAGCGGGCGGGACATCTGTCTCGCCCCGCGCACGGCCTTGCGACGTGTCTGCCGCTAGAATGCGGGGATGTCTGGATCCCCCCTCGATGCTCTCAAGCCCCTGGCCGGCCGCGCGCTGGAAGCGGCGCTCAATCGCGCGCTGGCGCTGGACCCGGAAACCGGCGAGGCCCTGCGCGACCTCGACGGCCAGCGCGTGGCGCTGACCCTGGAGGCGCCGGCGCTGGCGCTGCAGATCCGTGTCGACGGTACGCACCTGCGGGTCGGCCCGGTGGATCCGGCGCAGGAGCCGGAGCTGGCGGTGCGCAGCACCCTCGGCGGCCTCCTCGCGCAGTTGCCGTTCCTGGCGCAGGCGCGGCGCCCCGGCGGCCCCGGCGGGCGGGTGCGGGTCTCCGGCGATGCCGAACTGGCGCGGCGCCTGCAGCAGTTGGCGACGCGCTTCGATCCGGACTGGCAGCGGCCGTTCGTGCAGGTGTTCGGCGAGGTGCTCGGCGTGCAGGTGGCCAACACCGCGCGTTCGGCGCTGCAGCAGGCCCGGCGCAGTGCGCAGGATCTGGCGCAGAGCGCGGCCGAATATGTCACCGAGGAGTCGCGCGACGTGGTCGCGCGCGCCGAGCTGGAGGCTTTCTACGACGACGTCGACGTGCTGCGCGACGACATCGAACGCCTGGCCGCACGGGTGGCGCGGCTGCAGCCGGAGCGCGGCGCATGAAGGCGATGTTCCGCGCCAGCCGCATCGGCCGGGTGATCCTGCGCTATCGCTTGGACGACCTGCTCGACGGCACCCCGGCCGAGCGTTGGTTGCGCCTGGCCAAGCCGTTCGTGCCGCGCGCCAGCCCCGACATCGCCGCGCAGTCGCGCGGCGCCCGGCTGCGCCTGGCGCTGCAGGACCTGGGGCCGATCTTCGTCAAGTTCGGGCAGATCCTCTCCACCCGCCGCGACCTGATGCCGCCGGACGTGGCCGAGGAGCTGACCCTGCTGCAGGACCGGGTGCGCCCGTTCGACGGCGAGGCCGCGCGGCGCATCGTCGAGCAGGCGCTGGGGCGGCCGATCGCGGTGGCGTTCGCGACCTTCGACACCGAGCCGCTGGCCTCGGCCTCGATCGCGCAGGTGCACGCGGCGACGTTGCACGACGGCCGCGAAGTGGTGGTCAAGGTGCTGCGCCCGGACATCGAGCGGCAGATCGATGCCGACATCGCCTTGCTGAAATCGGCCGCCGCGCTGGTCGAACGCACCCATCCGCGCGCCGACAAGATCCGCCCGCGCGAGGTGGTGGCGGAGATCGAGACCACCCTGGCCGCGGAGCTGGACCTGCAGCGCGAGGGCGCCAACGCCAGCGTGCTGCGCCGCTTCTGGCTGCATTCGGACGACCTGTACGTGCCGGAGGTGATCTGGACCCACACCGCCGAGCGCGCGCTGACCCTGGAGCGGGTGCGCGGCATCCCCTCCGACGACATCGCCTCGCTGGACGCCGCGGGCATCGACCGCCGCGCGCTGGCGGCCAAGGGCGTGCGGGTGTTCTACACCCAGGTGTTCCGCGACAACTTCTTCCACGCCGATGCGCACGCCGGCAACATCTGGGTCGACAGCGACCCGGCGCGCCGCGACAACCCGCGCTTCATCGCGCTGGACTTCGGCATCATGGGCCAGCTCTCGCAGGAAGATCAGTACTACCTGGCCGAGAACTTCATGGCCATCTTCAACAAGGATTACCGGCGCATGGCCGAGCTGCACGTGGAGGCGGGCTGGATGCCGGCCAACGTGCGCATCGACGAGCTGGAGGCGGCGGCGCGCTCGGTGTGCGAGCCGTACTTCACCCGGCCGCTGTCGCAGATCTCGCTGGCCGAGGTGCTGATCAAGCTGTTCCGCGTGGCCCAGCGCTACCAGCTGACCCTGCAGCCGCAGCTGATCCTGCTGCAGAAGACCCTGCTCAACATCGAAGGCGTCGGCCGCCAGCTCGACCCGGAACTGGACATCTGGGCGGTGGCGCGGCCGGTGCTCGAGCGCATCCTGATCGAGCGCTACAGCCCGCAGCGCGCGCTGCACGAACTGCGCAAGCGCCTGCCGGAGATCATGACCCACGCACCGGACATGCCGCGGCTGATCCACGGCTGGCTGCGCCAGCAGGTCGAGGGCCGGCACGAACTGTCGATGCGCTCGCGCGATCTGTTCGAACTCAACCTGCTGGTGCGGCGCATGCAGCGGCGGGTGGTGGCGGCGATCGCCGGCGTCGGCCTGCTCACCGTGGCCACGCTGCTGTACGCGCTCGACGCGGGCGGGCCGCAGCTGGGCGGGGTGTCGCTGTGGGCCTGGATCAGCGGCGGTGCCGGCACCGCGGCCCTGCTGTCGGCGTGGTGGCGGCGCTGAGCGTGACGGCGCTGGATCGCGCGCGGCTGCACGCGGTGCGCGACGCGCTCGGTGCGGAAGGTCCGCGCCACGACGCAGGCCAGTCCGAGCGCGCGCAGCGCCTGCTCAATATCACCCCGGAGACCGGCGAGCTGCTGGCCGTGCTGGTGCGCGCCATGGGTGCGCGGCGGGTGCTGGAGATCGGCACGTCCAACGGCTATTCCACGCTGTGGCTGGCCGAGGCCACGGCGGCGCTGGGCGGCAGTGTGACTACGCTGGAATACGCCGCGCACAAGATCGCGCTGGCGCAGCGCAACTTCGCCAGTGCCGGCGTGCAAGGCTGTATCGATCTGGTCCGCACGGATGCCGGCGTCTGGCTGGCCGACGCGGCGTCGGCCGCGTTCGACCTGGTATTCCTGGATGCCGAGCGCACCCTGTATTGCGACTGGTGGCCGCAGTTGCGTCGCGTGTTGCGGCCGGGCGGTCTGCTGGTCGTGGACAACGCGCTGTCGCACGCGACGGAGATGGCGCCGTTCGCCGCGCTGCTGGATGCCGATGCCGCGTTCACCTGCACCACGCTGCCGGTCGGCAACGGCGAACTGCTGGCGGTCAAGGACGCGTAGGCGCAGCGCGGCGGCGTGCCTGCCTGCGACGTGCGTCGTCGGGTCAAGCAACCGTCGGCGCGAGTTGCCGCCACGTCGTCATCGGTGCCATGGGGGCCGTTGTCGTGAGCGAGAGTGCAGCGGACGCGGCCGCTCAGCGCCACCCACATGCGCGCCTCGTTCCTGCAATGCGCATTGTCGCGCCGCGGCACGGCGCGGATAATCCGGCAGTGAATACCGACGCCGATTCCCTGCAGATCCTCTATCAAGACCCACTGCTGGCCGTGGTCGACAAGCCCGCCCGGCTGATGGTCCACGACAGCAAGCTCGCCCGCGGCGAGGACGATTTCCTCGCCGACCGTCTGCGCGCACAGCTGGGCCGGCCGATCTTCCTGGTGCACCGGCTCGACCGTGCCACCAGCGGTTGCCTGCTGCTGGCCTTCGACCGCGACACCGCCAGCGTGCTGGGCAAGGCGCTGATGGGCGGCGAGGTGGACAAGGATTACCTGGCGATCTGCCGCGGCTGGCCGGCCGAAGACCGCTTCGAGGTCGACCACGACCTCGACGGCGGCCCCGGCAAGCCGCTGAAGAAACCGGCGCAGACCCGCTTCGAGCGCCTGGCCTGCGGCGAACTGCAGGTACCCTCGGGCGAGTTCGCCACCTCGCGCTATGCGCTGCTGCGCTGCAGCCCGGTGACCGGGCGCTTCCGGCAGATCCGCCGCCACCTCAAGCACCTCTCGCATCACCTGATCGGCGACACCAGCCATGGCGATGGCCGCCACAATCGCATCTTCCGCATGCAGGGCGTGCACCGCATGCTGCTGCACGCCGAACGCCTGGCGTTCCCGCACCCGGACGGCCATCGGATCACGGTGACGGCGCCGCTGGATGCGGAATTCGTGCGGGCGTTCGGGTTGTTCGGATGGGATGCGGCGCCGTGGCGGGTGGATGCGAGTAGGTAAGCAGTGGGATAGCGGATCGGTGAGTGCACATGGTCTGTACCGCTGCGTCGATCATCTCGGTGAAAGCATCGACGTTCGTTGACGCAAGTCACGTGGTCTCATCACAATGCGGCCGATCGGGGGAGAAACGCCGCCAGGCGTCGCAGCGCATGCGTGCGGGGAAAGCGCTGCAGTTTGGCGTTCGACGCGCGAAAGCGATGCCCGGTTCGCGCTGAGGTCGGAAAGCGCACACTACCGGATGTGGCAAGTGGTCAGGCTCGACTGCGCTTCTGCGTGTGTCGCGCATCGACTGAAGTGGATGTCTAACAAAGGGGGAAGACATGAAACAAACGCGCGCACCCTGGTCGGTGGTGCTACTTTTTTTGGGCGCTGCCGCGCTGGCGCAGGCGGAGCCTACGAGCGATCTGGTGAGCGTCGTTTCGCTCCGGCCCTATATCGGCGACTCGATGGTCTACATCGAGGTGGATTCGGACGCCTTATGCGGCACGCTCACGTTCACCATCGATACCTCGCAGCCCAACGGCAAGGAGGTGTACGCCGCGGCGATGACGGCGCTCACCACCGGCAAGAAGGTGCGTTTGGAGGTGCCGACGAGTATCGGTTGCAAAGGCTGGGGCAGCAAACTGCAGTCGATCTACATCTACCGGTAGCACGAGCCACGTAACAGCTTTTTTTCTGCACTGTTCCGCCCAACCAACGTAGGAGCGGCTTCAGCCGCGACCGGGCGTTCCCGACGCATCCCGGTCGCGGCTGAAGCCGCTCCTACGACAGCGCAAAATCGATGCCGCGTTACTTGGCCGGCGGCGCGTTGACCGTCTGTTCCAGGTCCTTCTGCAGGTCGGCGAACAGCGGGGTCATCTTCTGCTGGATCGCGCCCATCAGGTTCTGCATCAACTGCGGGGTCTTGTCGAGCAGGCTCTGGCCGGCCGGGCTCTCGTAGAACTCGGCCATCGCCAGCACCTCCTGCTTGGAGAAGGTCTGCTTGTACAGGTTGACGTAGAGCGGACGCATTTCCTGCCAGGACAGCGCCTTGCGCACGGTGGCCTGGGTACGCTCCTGGATCTGCTGCAGCTTCTGCTGCTGCGCGGCGTCGAGCGGGTGCTGCGCGGTGAGCTGGGCGAACTGCTGGCGCTGCATCGCCTCGATCTGCGGCAGCATGGTGTCGAGCATGTTCTGCGCGCGCGAGGCCGACAGCAGGCGGTTGACGTCGGCATCGGTGGGCGGTTCGGCCAGCGCAGGGAGGGCGGCCAGGGCCAGCAGCAAGGCCAGCAGCAGGCGCTGCGGCCATTGGAAGAAGCGTGGAATCGGGGGCATGGAGCATCCTGCAGAACGATGACCGGCGGCCAGAATACGGCAATCGCCGCGCCGCCGCCGCCGCGCGTGGGGACGTGCGACCGGCCGGCGTCCGCTCCCTGGCTCGTTCAGGCGGCGCCGACGCGGAAACCGGGCGGTCCGGCGAATACCCTACAATCCGCGCCATGGGTAACGGGGCCATCCACATCTCGAGCAGCCTGACGATTCCGGAGGACGAAATCGTCGAGCGCTTCGTGCGCGCCAGCGGCGCCGGCGGGCAGAACGTCAACAAGGTCGCCACCGCGGTCGAGTTGCGTTTCGACCTGGCCGGCTCGCCGTCGCTGCCGGAGCCGCTGCGTGCGCGCCTGCTGGCGCGGCGCGACCGCCGCATCACCGCCGACGGGGTGCTGGTGATCGATGCGCAGCGCTTCCGTACCCAGGACCGCAACCGCGACGATGCGCGCCAGCGCCTGGCCGAGTTCATCGCCGCCGGGCTGTCGGTGCCGAAGCGGCGCATCGCCACCAAACCCTCGCACGGCGCCAAGTTGCGACGCCTGGACGCCAAGCGCGAGCGCAGCCAGATCAAACGCGGCCGCTCGCCCGGCCGCTGGGAGTGACTTTTGACCGAACGCGATTACCGCCTGCCCGCAGCGCCCCCGAACATGCCGATGGTCAGGCCCAGCCGCTTCATGCGCTGGCTCGGCCGCACCGCCTTGCGGCTGACCGGCTGGCGGGTCGTGGGCGAGTTCCCCAACGTGCCCAAGCTGGTGATGATCGTGGCCCCGCATTCGTCCAACTGGGACGGGTTCCTGGGCTTCGCAGTCAAGTTCGCGGTCGGCTTCGAGGTGCGCGTGCTGGGCAAGACCCAGTTGTTCTGGTGGCCGCTGGGACCGCTGCTGCGCAGGCTCGGCGGCATCCCGCTGGACCGCAACTCGCCGCGCGGCGTGGTCGAACAGGCGGTGGCGCTGATCCGCGGTGCCGAACGCATGTGGTACGTGATCACCCCCGAGGGCACGCGCAAGCGTGTGGAGAAGTGGAAGACCGGGTTCTGGAAGATCGCCCACGGCGCGCAGGTGCCGATTTTCCCGGTGTACTTCGACTACCCCAGCCGCACCGTCGGCCTCGGCGAGGTGGTGTGGACCGGCGAGGACATGCAGGCGGACATCGCCGCGATCCGCGAATGGTACCGGCCGTGGCGCGGCAAGCATCGCGATACGTTGTAAGCGACAGCGGCGGCTGACCGCGGCGCCATCCGCCGTTTTGCCCCACGGCGCCAACCGATGCCGTAGGAGCAGCGCATGGGTCGGATGTTGTTGTGGGAGGGACTTCAGTCCCGACGCAGCAATGTACCAGGTGGCTTTGGTCTTCACTCGTCGCGGCTGAAGCCGCTCCCACAAGTGCGGTGCCAGGATCGCTGGAGGGCTGCACTGTGGGAGGGACTTCAGTCCCGACGACGGACGGTGTCAGCTGACCTTTCGCTCGTCGCGGCTGACGCCGCTCCCACATGCAGGCCTTGACCCCCGCGCTACAGCGCGCTGCCGCCGAACTTCTGCGTGTACTGCAGGTACACGCTGCGGCCCACGGTGTCGAACCAGGACACGTCGTAGTACGGGTACGATGTATAAGTGCGGTCGTGCGGCGGCATCTTGTCGAACAGGTTGGTCACCGTCAGCGACAGCTGCGCGTGGTCGGTGAAGCGGTACTGCAGCGAGGCGTTGTAGCGGTAGGTGGCGCCGATCCACGGGCTGTCGCCGCTCTCCGGGTCGTAGACCTGGTCGTAGGAATCGGAGGTCGGCAGGCGTCCCAGGCGTTCGCCGTGCAGCGTCGCGGTCCAGGCGTTGCGCTCCCAGGACACGCTGGCGCTGGCCTTGGTGCGCGGGATGTCGTAGCCACTGTTGACCGCGAACTCGTCCACCATCGCTTCGCCGGCGTACACCTGGATGTCGTGGCGGCGCACCCAGGTGTAGTTGCCGCTCAGGCGAAAGGTGCCGATGCCGGTGTCGAGGCGGTACTGCGCGCTGAGGTCGATGCCGTTGGTGCGTTCGCGGGCGATGTTGATCGGGTTGACGTAGACCCCGTACAGGCGGCCGTCGGCGCTGCGGGTGACCCGTGCCAGCGCCTGCTGGCAGGTGGTGGAGGTGGCCTGCAGCACGCCGAGGCGGCAGTCGGCCTCGTCGCGCAGCACCTGGTCCACGCGCAGGTCCTGCACCTGGTCGCGCATGTCGATGTTGAAGTAGTCTACCGACAGGTCCAGGTCGGCCATCGGCGACCACACCAGGCCGGCGGTCCACGAGGTGCTGTTCTCCGGGTTCAGCGCGCGGTTGCCGCTGCGGCCGCGGATCACCGCCTCCTCGTTGTAGCTGCAGTCCTGGATCGCCACGCCCGGTTCCTCGCTGGCGCAGCGGTAGTAGTCCACGCCGGTGGTCTCGTCGTTGCCGGGGCCGGCATACACGTAATGCAGGTCGGGGGCGCGGAACGCGGTGCCGTAGGAGGCGCGCACCAGCAGCGTGTCCACCGGCCGCCACTCCAGCCCGCCGCTGTAGGTGAACTTGCCCAGCGAGCGCCCGGCGAAGCGGTACTGGTCGTAGCGTCCGGCCAGGCTCAGCGACACCGTCGACAGCACCGGCAGGCGCAGCTCGCTGGCCAGCGCCCAGCGGTTGCGGCTGCCGTGGCCGTCGGAGTCCTTCCAGCTGTAGTAGTAGTACTGCGTGGCCAGCGGATCCGGGCGCAGGTTGTAGGCCTGGTTGCCGAATTCGGCGGTCGCGGCCATGCCGGCATCGCCGCCGGGTAGCGAGAACAGCGCGGTGTTGGTGGCGGTGAAGGCGAGGGTGTCGGTGCGCGAGCGCGGCTGATACACCGTGCGCTGGGCGATGCTGTCGTACTCGGTGCGGCTCAGCGGCGTGTACAGGCGCTGCGGGTCGGCGTTGAAGATCGGCAGCCCCGAGTCTTCGTCCACGCCCAGCTGCGGGCCGAGGAACAGCGCGTTGGCGCGCGCGGCGACGATCTGCGGCCAACTGATGGTGGCCTGGTACTGCGAGTGGCTGAGGCTGGTCTCGTAGTCCCAGTCCGCGCCGAGGTGGCCCTTGAAACCGGTGGTGACGCTGAAGGTCTTCTGCCGGGTGCGGATGGTGCCGGCGTTGAGACCGCCCATTTCTTCCGGGCTGAACTGGCGCCCCCAGGCTTCCACCTGGTCGGTGGCCTGGTTGTAGAAATAGCCTTCCTCGTTGCCGTCCGGGGCCATGTAGCCCCACTGGGTCACGTCGCGGAACAGCGACAGCTCGTGGTAGCCCACCTGCACGTCGGCGAACCACTCGCTGCCGTTGTCGAAGGCGTAGCGCAGCGAGGCGTAGCCGTTGAGGCCGCGGCGCTTGTTGGTGATGGTGCCGTAGCCGATCGAGGCGCTGCTGCCGCAGAACGCGCCGTAGCCCGGGCGGGTGGCGTAGCCGGTGCTGCCGCCGTTGAGGCCGGACACCGCCGCGCAGGTGTCCGCGCCCGGGTCCAGGTAGTCGTCGTTGCCGTCGGTGCGCAGGAAGGTGCGGCGCGGCACCTGCGAGCGTGCGGTGGGGCCGTCCAGGGTGCTGTCCTGGCGGCTGCGCTGGTAGGCCCACAGCGGCGTCTGCGAGACCAGTTCGGCGCCGAACACCGCGTCGAAATTGCCGCGCGACCAACCGCTGCTGAGGCTGAGGTTGAAGCTCTCGCCGCCGCCGCGGGTGGTGTCGCCGAAACGGTAGTCCAGCGTGGTGCCGTCGGCGTGCTTCTTGAGGATGAAGTTGACCACGCCGGAGATCGCGTCCGAGCCGTAGATCGCCGAGGCGCTGCCGGTCAGGATCTCGATGCGGTCGATCATGCCCAGCGGGATGTTGGAGATGTCGGTGAAGTTGCTGCGGCCCTTGAACGGCATCGGGAAGTCGGCGATGCGGCGGCCGTTGACCAGCACCAGGGTGTGGTTGGGGCCGAGCCCGCGCAGGTCCACCTGCTGCGCGCCGGGCGAGAAGTCCGCGCCGCTGGCCGACTGCGGGCTCTGCGTCTCGCCGCCGTTCTGGGTCATCGCGCGCAGCACGTCCGGCACCGAGGTGAAGCCGTTGGCCTTGATCTGCTCGGCGCTGATCACGCTGATCGGCGCGGGGCCTTCCACCTGCGTGCGCGGGATGCGCGAGC
>NZ_AQOJ01000037.1:0-17830 GCF_000364685.1 Xanthomonas sp. SHU 166 | reverse complement strand
GGGGTGGTGTCGGTGTCGGTGTCGGCGGGCGGGGTGGACGCGGGATCCTGGGAGGGCTTCTTCACGGGGTCATCGGGCGAGGGAAAAGGCACCCGCCAGTGTGGGCCGCGTGAATGACAAGTCAAAGCCAGCCGGTCCCAGCACGGGACGGGCGTTCAGCGGCCGTATCGCAGGCCGCGCTCCCGTGACGCTGGATGACGCTGCGCCGGGCGGTGCCCGAGGCTGTCAGCGGCGCACGCGCGCGCGGCCGAATACCTGCTCGCACAGCACCACATAGTCGCCCGAGCCGTCGCGCGCGGCCGCGCCGCTGGCGATGGCCGCGCTCAGCGCCGGGCCGAGTCGCGCCGCGCCCAGGCGCGCGGCCAGTTCCGTCAACTGGGCCTGGAACCGGTGCTGCATATCGGCGATCTGCTGGGCATCGTGTCCGAGCCAGGCATAGCCCTTGTCGTTGTACGCGGCGGCACTATGCAAGGTCTCGGCCAGATCGCGTTGCAGGTCCTGCGGATCGGCGGGCATCGTGGCGTGCGGGGCGGGGTGGGATCACGCACCGCAGATCAGGCGGCGGGCTTTCCGGCGCCATCCGCGCCCTCGGCATCGCCCAGCGCATGCTGCACGTACAGGCGCTTGACCAGCACGTAGAGCACCACGGTGAGCGGCGCCGCCAGCACCACGCCCATCGGCCCGAACAGCACGCCGATACCGAACAGCGAGAACAGCAGCAGCGCTGGCGGCAGGTCCACCGCGCGCGCCTGGATCAGCGGCTGCAGCACGTGGCCTTCGAGTTGCTGCAGGACCACGAACAGCAGCAGCGCGCCCAGCGCCACCTGCGGGCTGACCGTGAAGCCCAGCAGGATCGCCGGGACCGCGGCCACGATCGGGCCAACGATGGGGATGAAGTCCAGCAGCGCGGTCAACAGGCCGATGCCCAGCGCCACCGGCACACCCAGCAGCCACAGGCCGATGCCGGTCAGGGTGCCGATCACCGCCATCGCCAGCAACTGGCCGGTCAGCCACGCGCGCAGCGCCTGGCCGCTGGCGGTCAGCGCCTCGTCGGCGACGCCGCGGCGGTCGCGCGGCAGCAGGTGCAGCAGGCCTTGCCGATACAGCCGCGGCTGCGCGGCCAGGTACAGCCCGCCGACCATCATCAGCACCGCGTCGGTGACGCCGCCGCCGGCCGACAGCACGATGGTGCCGGCATGCGTAGCCAGGGTCGAGGCACCGTCGCGCAACTGGTCGGGGATGCGCTCGATCTGCGGCCCCAGCGGGCCGGACTGCAGCCAGGCATGGAACTTGTTCCAGGCTGCCGGCAGGGTGGCGCGGAAGGTGTCGATCTGCGCGGCGACCTCGGCGCCGAACAGCAGCACGATCGCCGACAGCGCCAGCACCAGCACCAGGATCACCAGCGCCAGCGCCGCCCACTCCGGCAGCGGCAACCACTTTCGCAACAGCGTAGCCAGCCCGTGCAGCAGCACGCCCACCACCACCGCACCGAACACGATCAGCAGCAGCTCCGACAACTGCCAGGCCAGCAGCGCCAGCGCGCCCAGCGCCATGACGACCAGGACCCGCGCCGCGAAGGGACGCAGGGGCGAGGGGGAACTCGGGAGGGAGGCATTCATCGGTGGCGCGGATCCCGATCAGGACAATGAGCGCGGACAGTAGTGATAGCGCAGTGCAGGGCGAGCGAAGATCGTGTGCCGCTGGTCGGCGGTGCCAATCCACTGGTCGGCGTGCACGGGCGATGTCGGCGGGGCTGGTTCGACGCTGACCGGTCGGGTGTGCCGTGCTACCGGCCGGCCAGTCGACCGGCCGGAGCGGGCACTACTGCCCGGCGGGCGGCTGCCAGAGCTCCACCTTGTTTCCTTCCAGGTCGATGACCCAGGCGAAGGCGCCATATTCGGACTCATCGATGCGGTCCAGCACGTGGCAGCCTTCCTCGCGCAGCGCCGCGACCAGCGCGTGCAGATCGTGCACCCGGTAATTGATCATGAAGGGTGCCGTGCCGGGCGAGAAGTGCGGCTCCTGCGCCGCCGCGCCGATCGACCAGACGGTGGAGCCGGTGACCGGCGCGCCGCTGCCGTCGCTCCAGGCGAAGGCGGTGCCGCCCCAGGCCTGCACGTCGATGCCGAGATGCCGCTGGTACCAGGCCTGCAGCGCGGTCGGGTCCTGTGCCTTGAAGAAGATGCCGCCAATCCCGGTAACGCGCTTCATGGAGCCTCCGCTGGTCCGATGGTGGGCTGGCCGGGCAGGGGCTCGTAACCGTCGCCGCGGCCGCTCAGCCAGCGCAGTCTACGCTTGCCGGTCTCGCCCAGGTACGCCGCGGCGGCCAGCAGCAGCGGATGCCGCAGGTCCGCGTCGATCATCAAGCGCACGTGTCCGTCCACTTCGATGTTCAGGAAATGCGCCTGATCCGCATCGTCGTCGTAGCTGCGCGCCAGCAACCGATCGCGGCCGTCGCTGAAGCGGTAGAGGGTGTAGGCATAGTAGTAACCGTACCCGTCGTCGGGCTCGCTGGCGTCCACGTGGTGGGTGATGTCGACATGCATGCGGGTTCCGTGTGCCTGTCAGGCCGCCCTCGAGACCACGTGGCCTGTCCCTTCGCTGCCGTTCGCCCAGAGCGTGAAATCGGCGCCCGCCGGGAAGTGGGCAAGTGCGTCAGGCATCAGCAACTGTACCCCTGCGCGAAACGTGACCCCGGGCGCCGGGTTGCCGGTGAAGGTGAGGCGGGCCGACCACTGCTGCTGGTCGATGCAGAGAATGGCGCACCACTGGCCGGAGACGAGCGCAGTCGCCTTGCTTCCTGGTTGCGCAGGATGCAGCAGCAGATCGGCCAGGAAGTGATACGGAAGGTCATGCATCAGGTCGATGTCCGGTCACGGCTTGCCCCAGCGCTCTTCGACATTGAACAGCACCTCGCAATCGCAGAAGCCTCCGTGCGCACCGAGCCAGGGGATGACCGACTCCGGAGCGACATCCTGGGACGCGAGGAACTGCGTGGTGCGCCGCAATGAATGATCGCAGCCATCGGCGAGCGCGTCGTTCAAGTAATCGAACAAGGCCCAGAGCGTTTCCTTCGGAAGGGGAAGCGCGGCCTCTTCAGATGCGCGCGGCTCGGACTGCACCGTTGTGCGGGGCGCGTTGCGACGTTGGGCTTCCGGATTCTCTGTCATTGTCGACTGTCACAGGGAGGACGCTGCGGCGAGGCCTGCCATCAGTGTGAAAGCTGAGATTGAAATACCGCGCCAATGAACCGCTAACCATCCTCAGACATGTGATGAGCGATGGAAGGATTGTCTTCGCAATTCCTCAAGACGACATACTTGCCATCCGTCTTGCCAATCAGCGAAATCGGGAAGGACGTGTTGCCGCCATCGACGGAGATTCTGACCTCCATGTTCTGGTTCTCGAATGTCTTGAGCTCTACGATCAACTGCGCGACTGATTTGCCTCTGGTTGTCCAATCTGGATTGATCATCTGCGAGTTTCAGGTATTGGAGCAGTAAGCACGTGACTGACAAGTAGTCGGCTTCTCCATCATCTCAGCCGCATCGCAATGGGATCATGCAACGGGTCTGTTCTTTGCCGCTAGCCGCTCGATCGCCTCGATGCCAAGACGCATCTTATCTCTCGCCGAGGTGTTTGCAGAATGGACGTGCATCCTCGGCGGAACGAAGGACCGAAGTGCCACTGCTTCCTCGATCCAGAGCACCACGTCGTAACCGGTTCCGCGTGCATCGTCGCCGAGATCATGGTCCAGGCTGAGTTCCTCTACCTTCCCGGTTTGGAGCAGCGCGATGACGTCATCCGGCCAATAGGCCCTTGTCCATCCTGCGGGTGTTTCGCGCTCATCGTCCAGAAATACACGCATGGCAATCGGCACCTGTCTTCGGGTCGGCGGGTCTGCCCATCGACCCGTACGCGATGAACCTACTACAGTCCGAGCGTCGGCGCGATCTCGCAATGCCACGAGAAAAGGACGACGCGGCGCGCTGCATCAGGAGGCGCATCGCCATAAATTCACACATCCGCAGCAGCGTATGTCGGAACACAAGGCCTTCCGGCGGGGATTGGTGCCGGCGTACTGCATAGTGTGCTGTAGACGGCGGCAGTTCGACACGCGATCGGATACATCACGCCTTCAGGCTTGCAAGGGCGATGATGCGCCTGGCCTTCTCGTCACCCAGCGCGCCTACTTCCGCTTCCTGAATGATGTCGCGACGCAAAAGGACGGCGAAGACGAGGGTGAGCTGAGAATAGCGGTAGTCCTATGTCTGAGCGATTTCGCGCTGCTTTTTGACGGCCTGGTTGACCAGGGGCCATAGAGCGTCCGGCGTGTCGATGCTTGCGGCACTGCGTTTGAACTCTTGGAGGTAGGCTTGGAGCTCGCGTTGAAGCGCGGTGTCGAACAGTGCCCTGGCTGCCTTTTTCTCGGAAGCGCTCCAGGTCATGTCATGCATGGCGGCTTTCTCTTTCCGGGTGCCCGGCCTGTCATGGATCCTGCCAGAGCCGGGCTGGATGCGATAAGGGGTGGCTTGCGCTGGCGATGCCGGTCGGGGTGCATCCGCCGATCGCCGGATGTGGCTTGCGCAATGCAGTTGGCACGATCAGAAGAGTTGCGTTGATTTCCAGGTAGAACACCCAGGACCGTCAGTTGCTCTGATTCCAGGCCTTGATGGCCAGGGTGACGCGCTGGCGAGTCTCGGCATCCACTTTGCGGCCGAGATACGGCGACCGGCTGCCCAGTACCCCTGGCGCGGTCCATTGCACCTGTTCGGCGAGCTGCACGATGACATCGCGCCCGAGCGCGTGGTACTGCGCCGCTTCTTCCTCGTTCAACGCCATGGTCCATGCGTAGCCGACCGACCCATGGCTGCAGTTGACGTCGAGCAGGAGCGTGTCGTCATCGCGCAGGAGGAACCAGGCATGAGGCGCGTGATCCACTACCTGCATGACGTGCCCATCCGTTGCGCAAGGACGATATGTCGCGTCCCGTCGCTCCAAGCTACTCGCATGAGGTGACCGCTCCTGTCGATCAGGTCGACGGCTTGTTCTTGCTGTAGACGATCTTCTTGCTCCCTGCAGCGCAAGTGCCGATGACCTTCCGATCCTTGATGTCGGCGTTGTCGACGATCTCCAGCGTGTAGTCCTTGACGCCGTGGGCATCGAGTTTCGCGGTGAGCTCGGCCTTCAACTCCTCGCAGTATCTGCTGGCCGCGAAAGCGGACGAGGAGGCGAAGGCAAGCAGGAGAAATGCGATGGTCTGTTTCATGGTGGCACCGATAGTCGATGAGGGAGAAAGAGGTTGCGGAAAAAAACGTAAGGTGGGGCGGCTTTGGCATGGCGGTCGACCTGGTCGCTCTCGGGAGCAGCGCCGCCGCGCCGAGTGTAGCAAGCGCAGATTGCATCGACCGCTACCGCCACCGCACTCGGGCGGCGGCCGGTCGGGAGGAGCGGGACGCCGACGCCGCGGCCTGTTTCGGCGCACTCAGGGATCGACCCACACGCCTGCGTCGTACATCAACCGCATCGTGTAGTTGAGCTGGAGGGTCTGATTGGGGCCGCAGGCGATCTGCGTGGTCTTGTCCGCCGCTCCAGGTCCGGAGACGGAGATGGACGAAGCGGATTTGAGCGGGTCGAACAGGCTGTATCGGTAGCCGCGGTTGCTGAACTCGATCGATGCGTTTCCGTTGGGAAACGTGTTGTAAGTGAAGAGACCCGTCGGCGGCTTCTGCTGTGCGGGGTACTGCAGCACCAGCTTGCCGCTCTCCGACGCCCGATACTGCAGGTAGCCCGAGGTCCGGTTGACCGCCTTCGACGAGCATAGCGAAAACTCTCGCTTGCGCGTCTGGCACGTCCACAGGGTCAGCTCGTCCTTGCCGCAGAGCGGGCTGTGCTGGTATTCGCTCTCGGACTCCTGCAGTGTCGCTTGGCTGATGGATGGCACTGGCTCAGACGCTGGTGCTGCGAGCGGCAGGCTCGTCAAGGTCGCTGTCATGGCAATGCTTGCGATTGTGTTCTTCATGTTGTGCCAATCCCGTTGTGCCGGGTCATGTCAGAGGAGAGTCGGTGTGGACGAAACGGCGGCGTCGCCTGTTGCAGCATGGAGGTCTAATGCGGAGGCCGGCACCTTGCCAATAGCGTCCGAGCGCGCCTGCCCAGCTTGTCGCGATCTTTCAAGTAGATTGTAGGAGCATGGGTGACCGCAACGGTGGTCGCTGCCTGCAGTGGTGAGAGCTGGCTAAGCGGTTTGCCGAATTCCCGATTGGCAAAGCTGCTCAATCCATGATCTGTGCCGTTGTAGGAAAGACTGCAGTAGAGGCCGTAGATGTGCGACTCGTCGAAGTGCACCGGTAGCAGCACGCTCCAAAGCGCGTTGCGCACGTGCGACTGACCTTGCGCCAAATCCGTGTAGACGAGGGACGTCACCAGGCGAGCCGCATGCGGGGAGGGCGATCCCACATTCGCATCGATCAGCCTGCGAATCGCTTCGGGAGGAGTGGCGTCTTCTGGATTGGCGTGGGCGAGCAGATCGCGGATTCGGGCCAGATGAGGGCGGACAGCGAGCGCATCGTACGCGACCAATGCGACAAGCGTTGCCAGGAGGAGCAGCGCCGTTCCTTTTCCAACGAATCTGATGATCTTGACCATGAGCGTCAGCTAACCTTCGGGCGACATTGGCAGGTGTAGTCGCGTGCTGCACGCGACTACAGCAGCCGGCGTTGATCGGCCGCGCGCCGAAACACCCAGCCGACAAGCAGGCCGAGGCCTGCGGAGGCGAGCAGCTGCAGCCATTCCAGAGCGACAAACATGGCTGGTTCGTCCGTCATGTCTGGTGGCAATAGCGCCACGAGAACATCCGCGAAGGCGGCGTAGATGACCAGGATGAGGCAGGCGTGCGCGAGGCGGTGTTGCGCCACGCGCAACGCGAGGTGTGCGAAGAGTGCGGCGCAGAGCAGGAAAGAGAGATGTGTCCAGGCATTCACCAAGCCGCCTAGCTCGAATAAGTCGCTGAAAAAGCCAACGCCGCACCGGAGAACAAACAGCAGGGCGGCATAGGCAAAGATCGATTTCCAGTGCATGGCCGGCTGTAAGGGGTACGCGATCAGCGAGCGAGAAGTGCGTCGCGTGCTGGAAGCGTGGGGACACTCCGTATCGAGCAAACGACGCGCTGCGCCGGTCCGATGCCGGCTCTGCGCTGACGCGCCGTGCCGCCGGACATTGCCAGCGCCATCAACGCAGGATGCCCTCGGCGACCTTGCGCCCGCCCTCATAGGCGATGAACGACCTGTCTTTTTCCAAAACGTGGAACTGCTCGATGCAGCTCAGAGACACCGCAGCGGTCTCGCCGGGTTCAATCTTCTCCTTCGCTTTGGAAATGCGCACTGCACACATGACGTCCTTACTCTCACCGGAGAATCGCACCTGTGGGCGGTAGTTGTCGTAAATCGCATTGTCACGCCCCACCTTTCCCTGGCGCGTCAACAAGGTGAACGAGATCGGCACAGCGGCATCGGCGGGGTAGGTCAGTACCGCATCTTGGGGATTGCCCGCCGTGGCAGAAAAACAGAAGACCAGCAATGCGAGTGCAAGAAGCGTACAGCGGCGGAGCGATTTCATCGGGCGGTCTGCCTTCTTGGGTGGAAAATCGTGCCTGAGCCGTGAAGCAAGCCGGCTCGGGCCGGTCGTGCCTGCATCGAGGCTCATGCATGTGGCCCCAGCATCAGGGTGTACGCGCGAATGCTAGCCGACCTAATCTGATCCTTGGTCATCGATTTGTTGCCGCGCACCGCCTCGGCAGGCACGAGCATGACCGTCGTCCGCCCATCGCGGGTGTTCCAGCCAAAAGCCACGACTTCCTTGTCGGCGAGGAACGACTGATCCCCGTCTTCGATATCCGAACACAGGATGCTGCCGTTCGGCTCGGTGTTGCTCGATGCGGTGACATGCACTAGGCCGATCGCGCTATCCACGAGCACCTGATCCCTGTGGCCGGCCGAATTGACCCTCCCTTCCACAACCGAAGCGGTGTGGCCGAGAGACACGAGATGACCGGCGACGATCGACGCCAGGTGCTTTTTGCGATCGAGTTTGCTCTTGCCTGCAATCATGGGATGTCCTGTCGATCAGCAAGGATGCATGGATGGAACCGGACTAAGAGTCACTAACAAAACCTATTTGAACACAGATTCGCAGGTGGCAAAATTGGCGACATGGCCCGTCGCAAAGAGATCCCCGCCGCGCTGCGGAAGCGCATCTAACCGCTGATCCCATCAGCAAAGCCTTCGCCCAAAGGAGGGCGGCCTCGCGTCAGAGATCAGCAGGCCCTCAACGGCATCGTCTATGTCCTGCGTACCGGCATCCCATGGGAAGAACTTCCCCTGGATTTGGGCTACGGCAGCGGCATGACCTGTTGGCGCCGGTTACGCGACTGGCAGGCCGCCGGCGTCCGGCATCGCCTGCATCAGGTCCTGCTGTCCGAGTTGCGGCGAGCCGACAAGCTGGACCTGAGCCGAGCCAGCCTGGACGCGGCCAGTGTGGCCTCCCCACGGGGGGAGCGTACACCGGGCCGAACCCGACCGATCGCGGCAAACTCGGCACCAAGCGGCATCTGATCGTCGACCGCAATGGCGTTCACTTGGCGGTCTGCGTGACCGGAGCCAACCGGCACGACGCGGTGGTCTTCGAGGACTGGTCGATGCCCTGCCGACGATCGCCGGCAAGCCAGGGCGCCCGCGACGTTGGTCATGCAAGCTGCACGCCGATTCTGCTTGAATGAACTGTTAGGTGCCAGCCTATTTTTTGACGGTTGGCACCATGAGTAAAAGTATGCAAAGCGCAAGAGTGAACGCAATGGTCGCAAAAGTACGCGAGCCAAATGGAACTGGTCCCCCGAGTGCGAGATAGACGATATAGGCAACAACGCAAGTCACAGACGCTAAGGCCGCCCAATGCGAAACACCCCAGTACCTGTTGCATTTACTGCAACGATGCTCGAAGGCGGGTCCGGATAGGAGCTTCTTGACCAGGCTGACTCCCTTCTTTTGGCAGTGTGGGCACTTGAGTGTTCGGAATTCCATTTTTTACACCTGCCATCTGAGTTAAGCCGCGCCGCAAAGCGGCGTCGGCTTGGATGAATTTTTTTCCCAAAACCGTTCAGGACTGGATGCCTACATGTCTATATTGTGGAAATTCATGAGGCTGCGAATTCGCCTGGAAAAATCAATGATTTGATGTTTCGAGAAGTGTGTGTAGGTGGGTAACGATGCTTCGGGCACGTTCATTACCAGAGCGCTGCCACATGAGGCTAAGTAGCGTAGTTCGTCTTCAGTGAGCGAGATGGAAATTGAACGAATAGCGTTTAGGTCGGGCATTGATCATCACATTTTCGAGGAAACGCTGTTTGGGCCTTGGCGCCTGAGTTAATTCGCGCCGAAGGCGTCGGCTTGAATGATTGGTTAGGTTGCGCCCGCGGCAAGATCGTACGGAAATGTCTTTCTGGTGACCACTTTCATGCCGCTGATACTCTCGATCTGCTGGCTGCCCTGGGATCGCCACACAGTGCGCGCGCCAGTCCATTGATGCATTACTTCCGATGAATCCCATACTAGTGACTCCAAAAGGCTCTCGTAGGCCACTATCCATTCCTCCTCTAGATCCCAAAATTCTTTGTAGTAGGCGGCGAAGTGGAGGAGATGGCCGTAGTAACTATGTCCGCGATGGTTTGGTAACAATGAGAACATGGGCCTGACTAGCAAAGATCCTGTATCGCCAAGACCTTCAAGCACCCTTCTGTTATGGGCCTCGACGTCAGTCTCCGAGCGGAAGCAGTGGATGTAGCCGTTCACAATGCTGGACATTGGGGGTGCAACCTTACGCCTAAGTTAAGACGCCCCGCGGAGCGGGGTCGGCTTGAATGAATAGTTAGACGGTCGTGCCAGGAGGTGGTGAGCAAGAAGCGTGCTCCCCAGCACTTGCGCCAATAGCCGAGCATGCCACAAATAGCGGTATTGGGGCTCGCCCGAGATGCTGGCCGCTGGATGTGACCGAAACCATAGGCAATGAGCGCAGCAGAGCAACGAAGCTGGATGACCAAGTAGCGGGCGATCCGATGGCGGTAGACGTGAGGATTGCGAACCGAGGCCGACCGCTGAAGCGCTATCGCTGTCACCGATGGCGTAAGTCGCGCCGCACGCACAACACTACCGCCTAACACCTGAGTTGGCGGCTTCGCGAAGCGGCGCCGGCTTGAATAAATTTTTAGGTCCCGTAACAACGCAAAACAATACGCCACAAACGAGACCGATAAAGCCGCCAGCTGCGAAATTGGCAAGATAGGGCTGTGAGTCAACGCCTAGAGCATGAGACTGTCCGGCAGCGAAAATGTTCCGGCTATGAAAGCACCAGCGCATACACTGAGCCAGCTCAAATAGCCAGCGCACCGAAGCCACGTGACGTAGGGTAAGCCGAGAGCGGCCATCGCTCCATATGCGATGGGTAGACCGAAAGAAAAATAGATTACAACGGCAATGGGCCAATCCTTGAGCCCTGGCAGCCCTTCCCGCACTAGAGCGGACGCCAGCGAGTACAGCAAGAATGCCACTGGTGCCCCGAGAGGAGCGATAAGTGCACCGAACAGGATCGATCTTTTGGTCTGCAGTGAGTTCATGCCAACGGCCTAACGAACTGAGTTCAGACGCCGCCGAAGGCGGTCGGCTGCAACGATGGGTTAGACACTACTTTTTCCTTTGCCACAGGCTCAATGGCATGAACTTTCCCGTGCTTGATAAGAAATGCGAAGGTGGCCCAGTTCAAAGCGTCGTCTTCGATGATGTGAGCACACAGGCGGCCATCGGAGTCTAAGTAGCCGACCAACCCAGAAGACAGAGCAAAGTGCTTGTCCCATGGCACTCCGAGACTTTCCAGGGTGGCTATGAGTGCCTCATCTATGTAACGCATGTTGCCCTTCTAACGTCTGAATTCAGCCGACCAGCCAGCGGAGCTGGCGCAGGTCGGCTGCAATGCGAGGTTAGCCAGAACATTACTCCGCACGGCGCGCCTCTGGGTCAACCCAAGTTGGCCGCAGTCCCTGCGCTGCCTCCTGACGTACCTTTACCAGAGACGGGGCGTATCCCATTTGCGCCTCGGTCTCCCCGACGCAACCCCAGCAATAGCCTCCACAGTCGAGAGACAACGGATCACTGCTCACTTCAAGCTCGCGATTGCAAATGCGGCAGTTCATGTGCTGGCTAACGTTGAAATTCAGCGGCCGCCGAAGGCGGTCCGCTGCAATGAGAGGTTAGGCTGCAGGCCGGTTACAAGAGCTTCCACCATGGTCGCTTTGCGCTTTCTATGTTCGGTGCGGCGACAACTGCTGGTTCCGCGACCATTGCTGCAATGGCTTTGTAAAAGCCGAGGACGGACTCGCCGTCCGAATCCGCCAGCTGCTTGCGGACCTTACTGAATGGGAACGCAGTGATCCGTTCGTTGACTCGGATACCCCAGCCCAATTCTAGATCTTGGACCCATGTACCGCCGAAAGATTGGCGGATGCACTCGCCAAGATACGAGCCAAGGGTGTTTGGTAGCTTCTCCTTGGTGGCATCGGCGGCGCCGACGCGCTGCCCGTCGATGTAGCGATCGAGCCACTGGACGCCAGCTTCGTCGTACTCGACGGACACCCCCAACTGATCCCGCGCGACGGTCCGCACAAGTTCAGCGTTCGCGAAAAGACGGTCTTCCATGAAGCCTAACGCTCGCGGTCAGCCGCGCCGGAGTACGAAGCACGGAGGGCAGCCGCAAGCGCAGCTTGTGGGCGTCGGCTTGACCAACCAGTTAGGCCGCGCCGCTTGAACGCAGCTCTCGAAAAGGAAACGGATATGGAAGGCATAGTTGCTCCACCTTCATGCCAATAAGTGAGGATTCTGTTGTGTCGAGTGCTACCAACGCAAAGAACCTTCGACCAAGTGCCAACTGTCGAATGCTGTGCTCAATGATGATGGCGAGGAAGCCATCGCACCATTGACCATCTTCTGAAAGCGCAGTCTCAAAGCCGATGAGCTCAAGCACAAGTCCCCCAACTTCTGGTGCTTGAAAGTCAAAGCCATCATGAAGCGCTGCAAGGTTCCTCGACGAACTGTCGAGTTGGTAGCCGAACTCGCTTTCCCAGTTGAGCATCAAGCCCAACTTGGCAACAACGGGAGAGATGCCCGTTGAAAAATCTAAAAGGACGCTTTCGTAATTTTGGGATCGAAGCCAATCTGTAGCTTGCTGCCAGGAATTAGGTTCAAGCGACGCAAGTCCACGTCCGGACACTAAGGCAAATGTGTCCAGCCTTCGCCAATCTAGCTCTTGAAATGACGCCATAGTTTTTTAAGAGGCCTAACGCCTGAATTAAGCCGACCCGCGAAGCGGGTTCGGCTTGAATGAATTGTTAGGACGCACCTGCTGGTTAGCCGCGGTCAATGTCTATGACGTGACGAGACTGGAACCATAGAGGCATGCCTGCTTGGATAGATTTTGTGCAGTACGGATCATTGTCCAGTACGCCAAAGTACCAGTCACCGTGCCGCTCTTTGACTTGAACCCACATGCGCTCTCCGTGATCTACAAGATCGCCAGAGTCGTTAGGTGCACGGATGTAGAAGCGAATCTTAGCAATTGACCCAGGCCCAAGCGACTGCCGATCACTGAGCGAGGGAATCCAGAACTTGTCTGGATTTTCGGCATGAGCTATCTCGCCGTCGTCGATCATCCAGCCATCGGTTTCTAGTGTTGTCAGCTGCGGATTAGCCAAGAGTGCGCTCTAACGCCTAAGTTAACGGGCGGCAATGCGGAGCATTGATGTCCCTGTTGAACGACCAGTTAGGCTGGTGGCAAATGCTGAACTATGTGAACTACTCATTTGGCTACTGGATTTGCTCAAGCATCTCGCGTGCGCCTGCAGAAGCAACGCCACCTTCTTGAGCGATATGCTCCATCAAAGGGCGCATGCTGGCAACACCTGAGTAAATAGACTCAGCCAGACTTGAGCCTGCGTAGTGCTCGTAGCCAGGTTCAGGCACAAACGAGCCAGTGAGTTCGATGAGAACATTCAGCGCCGCGAGTTGTGCCCAAGGGGAACCATCGGAGAGAACAGATGCGAGCTTAGGCAGCGCGGCAAGAGCGACAGGGAAGTAGGTTCCAGCGTGACTGTTGCCAAGCGCATAAAGCAGGCGATCGTAGGCTTCAGATGACTGTTGTTGATTGCTCGCAGAGGTAATGGCAAGCATAGCCTCCGCTACGCTAGAAATCGTATTCCATTCAGGCTGTGGGTACAGGTCAAGCAATGTTTCCATAGAGAGGCTTAACGCCTGAATTAAGCCGCGCCGCAAAGCGGCGTCGGCTTGAATGAATTGTTAGGCAGTGAGTGGCCGAACGGGTTGGGACGAGAACCGTGCTCCCCAGCACTGCCGCCTGGGACGAGTTTGCCACAGCTTGCGGGACGAAGCTTACGCCGCGGTGCCAGCAGCCGTGATAGCGCCGAAACCCGGCCCAATGAGCGCAGCGCGGCAATGACATGAGACGGCGAAGTTGTGGATGGTGCGATGCGAGGGAAACGACTGTCCGGAGCCGACCGCGTGCGCGCCAGGGAACTGGCCGAAGGTGCGAGCGCCGATGCTGTTGCTCCACCACGGCCTAACGCCTGAATTAAGCCGCGCCGCGAAGCGGCGTCGGCTTGAATGAATTGTTAGACCTTCTCTAGGAAGGACTCGAAGAGCGCGACCCTGGCGCCAGTAACCGCCTCGAGCAGACCCTCTGCGCGAGTCACCATCTCCTTATGAGACTCAGTGGAGATACGGACTTGCTTCTCCGCGCCGGCGCGATTAACTAGCTCAATGACAAGCTCACCCGCATATGGCTCTGGTGTTACATCCACTCCATGGGCCATCGCATTGCGCCAGCTCTTAAAATCTTCTATCCGTTTGAGAAGGGACTTCCAGTTGGCCAAGTCTTCCTCTGTCAGGCCGAGCAGTGGAAGCATGCCGCGAACAATCTCTATTTTGTCTTGAGCGGTCAGGCCGTCACGCCTAAGCATGAGGCGTTGAAAGTCGCCGCGGCGGTGATGATTCTCCACGAAGTAGCCAGAAATGACGTGGTCTAGCTCCCCCTCCAGCCATATAGCCAGGTGGGTCAGTTCGCCCGTAACGACTGCATCAAACTCTTCCTGGTTTAGAGCTGTGTAATCCATAGATGTCTCAAAGAAGGTCTAACGCCTGAATTAAGCCGAGCCGCGAAGCGGCGTCGGCTTGAACGAATTGTTAGGCCGCATGCTAGCGCAGTTGCGACCGACGACTAAAAAACTGACATCCAGTCGTTTGCCTCAAGTAGAACCAAGAAAGAGTCAATGGAGTCAACCGGCAGATTAAACTTGGTGCGATACCCACCCTTTGGATGGATCCCAACGATCTCAACGTTTTGAACCCCAGGCGCGCTTTGGAGCAGCGCTAGAAGCTGCGCCCGCTCATCGTCAGTGTGAGCTGTTACGCTTTTCTGGCGCATTAATCGTTGGTAATGATGCATTTTTTGCGGCCTAACTACTATTGGAACGCCCAAAAGCGGTGATGCCCCAAGTATCCACCAACGCCAGACGTCTGCAAAGCGGGAAATTCCCACCCTGCACAATGACTTGCCTGATGGTGGCCGCGGCTCCGTGCGCCAATGCTGGCTGCGTTATCCGACGTTCGAGCTGGCGTATGAGTTACACCCATGACGATGAAGGCGTAACGGCGCATCAACCGCCGAGCTTGCTGGAGCAGGTGCGTGGCCGGTTGTGGCTTCGGCATTGTAGCCTGCGCACCGAGCAAGCCTATGTTGGCTGGATACGGCGCTTCATCCTGGCCAACGGCAAGCGACATCCAGCGCGGATGGGGCAGGCCGAGGTCGAAGCGTTCCTGACCGATCTGGCGACCCGGGGGCAGGTCTCGGCCGGAACGCAGAATCAGGCGCTGGCGGCGCTGTTGTTCCTCTATCGCGAGGTTCTGGGCATGGAACTGCCATGGATGGAGCATCTGGTCCGCGCCAAGCGACCGCGGCGGATTCCGGTGGTGCTCTCGGTCGAGGAGGTCACGCGTTTGCTGGTCGCGCTGCAGGGACCCTGCTGACTGATGGCCGGGCTGCTCTATGGCAGCGGCATGCGGCTGCTGGAATGCCTGCGATTGCGGATCAAGGATGTGGACCTGGGGCGCGGCGAGATCGTGGTGCGTGACGGCAAGGGCGGCAAGGATCGGCGTGTGCCATTGCCAACGCGCCTGCGCGAGCCGCTGCTGCGGCAACGCGACAGGGCACTGCTGCTGCACGCGGCGGATCTGGCCGAAGGGGCGGGGAGGGTGCACCTGCCGCAGGCGCTGGTGCGCAAATACCCCAATGCCGAGGTCGAACCGGGCTGGCAATACCTGTTCCCGGCCGCGCATCGGTCGGTGGATCCGCGCAGTGGTCGGGTCGGCCGGCCACCTGTCCGAGGAAGTCCAGCGGTGCGCAGTCCGCTGGATGGTCTAGGGCGGCGGCGAGCGTCAAAGGCCTCGGGAAAAATAATGCAGCAGCGGCGTTTGTGATCCCGCGTCGGGACTGAAGTCCCTCCCACAATGCAGTACCTGGATGCCATGAAGACCGCGGCAATTCGCGGCCATCATGACAACACATCACCCCTCCAGCATCGCCTTGTCCCGCACCGCTCCCTTGTCCGCACTGGTCGCCAGCAACGCGTAGGCCTTCAACGCCGTACTGACCTTGCGCGGGCGCGGTTCCGCCGGCTTCCAGCCGCGTGCATCCTGTTCTGCACGGCGCGTGGCCAGTTCCGCGTCGGAGACCAGCAGGTCGATGCGGCGTTGGGGGATGTCGATGCGGATGCGGTCGCCATCGCGGACCAGGCCGATGGCGCCGCCCGCCGCCGCTTCCGGCGAGGCGTGGCCGATCGACAGGCCGGAGGTGCCGCCGGAGAAGCGGCCGTCGGTGAGCAGGGCGCATTGCTTGCCCAGGCCCTTGGACTTCAGATACGACGTCGGGTACAGCATTTCCTGCATGCCGGGGCCGCCCTTGGGGCCTTCGTAGCGGATCACCACGACGTCGCCAGCCTTCACGTCGTCGGCAAGGATGCCTTTGACTGCGGCGTCCTGGCTTTCGAACACCTTGGCGTTGCCCTCGAACACGTGGATGGATTCGTCCACGCCGGCGGTCTTCACCACGCAGCCGTCCTCGGCGATGTTGCCGTACAGCACCGCCAGCCCGCCCTCCTGCGAGTAGGCGTGGGCGACGTCGCGGATGCAGCCGCTGGCGCGGTCGGCGTCCAGGCTCGGCCAACGCGTGGCCTGGCTGAAGGCGATCTGGGTGGGGATGCCGGCCGGCCCGGCCTGGTAGAAGGTCTGCACCGCGGGGTCGTCGCTCTGGGTGATGTCCCACTGCGCGATGGCGTCGGCCAGGGTGCGGCTGTGCACCGTGGCCTGGTCGGTGTGCAGCAGGCCGCCACGCGCCAGTTCGCCGAGGATGGCGACGATGCCGCCGGCGCGGTGCACGTCCTCGATGTGGTACTTCTGCGTGTTCGGCGCGACCTTGCACAGCTGCGGCACGCGCTTGGATAGGCGGTCGATGTCGCGCAGGGTGAACGGCACCTCGGCTTCCTGCGCGGCGGCGAGCAGGTGCAGGATAGTGTTGGTCGAGCCGCCCATCGCGATGTCCAGGGTCATCGCGTTCTCGAAGGCTTCGAAGGTGGCGATGCCGCGCGGCAGCGCGCGCGGGTCTTCGGCGCCGTACCAGCGGTGGCACAGTTCCACCGCGGTGCGGCCGGCCTTGAGGAACAGTTGCTCGCGGTCGGCGTGGGTGGCGACCACGGTGCCGTTGCCGGGCAGGGCCAGGCCCAGCGCTTCGGTCAGGCAGTTCATCGAGTTGGCGGTGAACATGCCCGAGCAGGAGCCACAGGTGGGGCAGGCGCTGCGCTCGAACGCGGCGACCTTCTCGTCGGAGGCGGTGGGATCGGCGGCGATCACCATCGCGTCGATCAGGTCCAGATTGTGGTCGGCGAGCTTGGTCTTGCCGGCTTCCATCGGCCCGCCGGAGACGAACACGGTGGGGATGTTGAGGCGCAGCGCGGCCATCAGCATGCCGGGGGTGATCTTGTCGCAGTTGGAGATGCACACCAGCGCGTCGGCGCAGTGCGCGTTGACCATGTACTCGACCGAGTCGGCGATGATCTCGCGGCTGGGCAGCGAGTACAGCATGCCGTCGTGGCCCATGGCGATGCCGTCGTCCACGGCGATGGTGTCGAACTCCTTGGCCACGCCGCCGACGCGCTCGATCTCGCGCGCGACCAGTTGTCCGAGATCCTTCAGGTGCACGTGGCCGGGCACGAACTGGGTGAAGGAGTTGGCGATGGCGATGATCGGCTTGTGGAAGTCGGCGTCCTGCATGCCGGTGGCGCGCCACAGCGCGCGGGCGCCGGCCATGTTGCGGCCGTGGGTCGAGGTCTTGGAGCGATAGTCGGGCATGGGAGCAGCGAACGAGCGGGCGGGGAGGCTGGCGATGGTGGCGCGATCGGATCGTTGCTGCTGCAACCGTCCTGGGCGCCTACCGGTGGGCCGACCACGTTAGCACGCAGGCTGGCGCCGCCGCGCGCCGCGCGGGAGTGCGGAGCGGGTCGCAGACCTGCCTGCCTGCGCTTGGCAGACTGCGGTGGCCGGTGCGTCAGGGGGCGTAGGCCCGGCTCGCCCATCATGACCACAGGAGGTGTCCATGCTCCGGCATGTGCGTTCGTCGTCTTCCGCTGTTTCCTCCCCCGCCCCTTCCCTTGTGTCCACCCCCA
>NZ_AQOJ01000036.1:0-17247 GCF_000364685.1 Xanthomonas sp. SHU 166 | reverse complement strand
CGCGCCCAGCCACTGTTGCAGGTGCGGCAGGCGCACGTTGAGCGAGTTGACGTTCCAGCTGGCGATTTTCAAGGGTGGTCCCGCTCCTCGGTCTTCATCACAATTATTTCAGGCCACGGCGCTTGGCGGCACTAGCGCATCTAGGACCTCGCAAACGCTAGCTGGCTCATAGTGGATTCTGGCATACCGCGCCCGATGGGTCCCCATTTGCGCTGAGAGCATCCTACAGATTCGACTACGCCGAGAAGTCTCTCCCCCCCGTTGCAATCTGCACAATCCGACGTCAATCTAGCAAACAATGTCCATGCGACAGCCCCGAGGCGGCTCGCAATGCGGCGGCCGGGGGGGCGCCGCGAATACTTCAGAACTGATGAAGCCGCCTAACGGCCGAGGCTGCATGTTCAGTGCTCTACCTCCGGCCCTCGGCATGCGACAACACCTGCCGATCTTGCCAATCCTGTTTGCTCACCCTCTGGACACCGAACCCAAAGCTGTTGAAGGAACGCATGCTTAAGACAATCAAGATTGACCAAGAAATCTATAAGGTTTCGTCAGACGACGACTATCTGACCAACATGGGCGATGAATTCGAACCGCATATGGTGCAACTGTTTCGCACCTTGGTTGAAGCGGATGATGTGGTTGCTGACATCGGCGCCAACATCGGCCTGACGGCGCTGTTGTTCTCAGGCCTGGCCAGGAAGACCTACGCGTTCGAACCCACCCCGTCCACCTATCGCATCCTAAGGGAGAACCTGGCTCGTAATCAGTGCGGAAACATTGAAGCGTTCAATTTCGGCCTCGGAATGAAGCAGGAGACGCTCGCGATCACCTTTGCCGCGACGAACCGCTCGGGTGGTTATGTCAGCGACAAGATCCGCCCCAAGGACGGACACGTCACTGAAGAGATCCGTATCGATCAACTGGATCACTTTTTCGCCACCAAGGACCCCTCGCCAAACTTTCTGAAGATCGACGTGGAGGGCTTCGAAATGAACGTCATTCGAGGTGGCTTGTCGTTTCTGGCGACGCGGCGACCGACAGTAGTGATGGAAATGAACCACTTCTGCCTCGACGTCCTGCAGAGAATCACCGTTCCCGACTTTCTTGATTTTATGCGTAACGTATTCCCGCATCTATATGCCGTGGATGCGGACAACCGCGAGATCGTCGATCTTCACTCGCCAGAGGACGCATATCGAGTGATGCACGAACACGTGGTCAAGCAGCGCTTCCCCAATATCGTCGGCGCCTTCGACCCGAGCGTCGGCGTCAAGCTGGAAGTTCTGGCGACAGAGGCCAAACGAACAGCCGAGCTTGTCAGCCGCAGGCGCGCTGCCCCCATCACCCAACCGACGGGCAGCATTGCACTCGTCGGCTCTATGCCGCAAATCGTCGCCTCCACAACCGTCGAGATCAAAGTGCAGGTTGTTAACGACGGTCCCGAGACTTGGTATAGCGAAGGCGATAACCCGGTGTTCCTTTGTTACCACTGGTGTACGGCGGAGAACGAAATGGTCGTTTATGACGGCATCCGCAGTCGGCTCGCCGATTCTTGCATTGTGCCAGGACGAATCTCCGAACACCTGATGCACATCGCTCCACCCAATGAAGAAGGTACTTATCGCCTTGTGCTCACCTTTGTGCAGGAAGGGGTGTGCTGGTTCGAGGAACGAGGCTTCACCCCGGCCAAGTTCGATGTGGAGGTGACGTGACGCGCTCGCACTGGCCGGTCAGCGCATCAGCAAATCCAGCAGCCAGGCGATCCGCGCATACGGCGGCTTCAGCAGGTCGCTGCCGGCGCGGCGCGACTGCCACAGGATCGGCAGCGCCTTGCTGAAGGCGTCGAAGCCGGCGCGGCCGTGGTAGGCGCCCATGCCGCTGGGGCCGATGCCGCCGAACGGCAGCGCGTTGGCGGCGAAATGCAGCAGGCTGTCGTTGACGGTGACCCCGCCGGCGATGGTGGCATGCAGGATCGTCTCGATGCGCGCGCGGTCATGGCTGAAGGGATACAGCGCCAGCGGCCGGTCGCGGCTGTTGATCTCGGCGATGGCCGCGTCCAGGGAGCGGTAGCTGCGCACCGGCAGGATCGGGCCGAAGATCTCCTCCTGCATCAGCAGCGCGTCGTCGCCCGGCTGCAGCACCAGCGTGGGCACGATCAGCCGCTCGCGCTCGGCGCGCTCGCGCGCCACCGTGGCCAGTTCGATGACCTCCAGGCCGCGCGCGCGGGCATCGTCCAGGTAGCCGCGCAGGCGCCGGTACTGACCCTCGTTGACGATGCGGGTGTAGTCCTCGGCGCTGGCGAAATCGCCGTAGCGCGCCAGCACCTGCGCACGCAGCGCCTGCACCAGCGCCGCCTCGCGGCCTGCGTCGATCAGCACGTAGTCCGGGGCGATGCAGGTCTGCCCGGCGTTGAACCACTTGCCGGTGGCCAGGCGCGCGGCGGCCTGTTCCAGCGGGTAGTCGGCGCAGACGATGGCCGGCGACTTGCCGCCCAGTTCCAGGGTCAGCGGGGTCAGATTGGGGGCGGCGGCGGCCATCACCTTGCGGCCGACCGCGGTGGAACCGGTGAACACCAGGTGATCCAGCGGCAGCGCGGCGAAGGCGGACGCCACCTCGGCACCGCCCAGCGCCACCGCCACCCGCTGCGGCGGGAACACCTCGGCCAGCAGCGACTGCAGGAACTGCGCGCTGCGCGGGGTGTGCTCGGAGGGTTTCAGGTAGACGTGGTTGCCGGCGGCGATGGCGGTGGCCAGCGGGATCAGCGCCAGGTTGACCGGGTAGTTCCACGGCGCGATCACCCCGACCACGCCAACCGGCACCGGCCGCACTTCCGCACGCGCCGGCCACAGCCGCCAGCCGGCGCCGACCCGCTGCGGGCGCATCCAGCGCTTCAGATGACGCAGCAGATGATCGATCTCGCCAAGCACGGTCATGCCGTCGGCGATCAGCGATTCGTGGCGCGAGCGGTGGCCGAAATCGGCAGCGATGGCATCGGCCATCTCCGGCAACCGACGCTTCAGCGCCGCGCGCAGCCGCAACAGGTCCTCGCGGCGCTGCGCCCGCTCCGGCTTGGCCGCCTGCCAGGCCGCGCGCAGGCGCTGCAGGGTGACTGGCAAGGCGGCCAGTGGCGTGTCGGTGGAAGCGGCATCGGCAACGGAGGTCGGCATGGGCGCACTATACGACGGCGGTTGCGGCTGTCGTGCGTGCCCATGTGGATGGGCAGCATGCCGCCGCGATCTCGGATCCGACAGTCGGTCGCGTCGGGACTGAAGTCCCTCCCACAAGAGAGCAGCAGCGACCGGGCGAGATGATGCGGCATCCGGTCTCGGGACCGGCAACCCCCACCCTTCCGGGGTCGGGACTGAAGTCCCTCCCACGAGGGGCGCGCCGGCATCGCCGCGAACTGGAGTTTCCACCTGTGGGCGGGACTTCAGTCCCGACCCGATGGCGCCAGGCACGCGAGCAGATGTGCTACAGCGCCGCCGGCTCTTCCAGCAACCATGCCTGCAATTGCGCCAGCGAGGCGACCTGGTGGTGCGGCACGATGCCCTCCGGCGCGGCGGCGCCGTGCGCATTGAACCAACAGGTGTGCAGGCCCGCGGCCAGGCCGCCGGCGATGTCCGCCTGCGGGTTGTCGCCGACCATCAGCACCTGCGCCGGCGGTGGGTCGCCGAGCTGCGCCAGCGCGTGCGCGAAGATCCCCGGGTGCGGCTTGGCCACGCCCACCACCTCGGAAATGGCGATGACTTCGAAGCGGTCGTGCAGCCCGGTACGCTGCAGGCGCGCGTTCTGCAGCGCGCCGAAGCCGTTGGTGACCAGGCCCAGGCGCGCGCGCCCACGCAAGGCGTCGAGCAGGTCCACCGCTCCGTCCAGCGGCGCACACAGCTCGGCCATCGCCGCCAGGAACGCCGTGTTCAAGGTCTCCGGCGCGGTCTGCAGGCGCTGCGCCCAGTCGGCGAAACGGCGCTGCTGCAATTGCAGCGCGGTGATCGCGCCGTTCTGGTACTGCACCCACAGCGGCCGGTTGCACGCCGTGTACTCGGCGAACTCGGCTTCGCCGAACTGCACGCCGTAGCCGGCGAACATGCGCTGCAGGCCGGCGAAGGCATCGAAGTGAAACAGGGTGTCGTCAGCGTCGAACAGGATCCAGCGGTAGCGCATGCGTTGACACGACGAAGGCAGCGGGCGCTCATGGTAACGCCGCCTCACCGCACAGACGACGACGCCGGCCCGAAGGCCGGCGGCGCGTGCGGCGTTGGCCGCGTCCTGTTAGGCGCGCGCGCTCAGTGGCCCGACCCGCGCGAGGCGCCCAGCCCGGTCTCGGCGCGGATCTGCTGCGCCTTGAACGCGGCGCGTTCCTTGCCGGCCTGCGCGCTGCGGTCCAGCACCGAGAACAGCCAGATGCCGACGAAGCCGATGGTGACCGAGAACAGCGCCGGCGAGGTGTACGGGAACGGCGCCGAACCGGTCGGGTTGCCCAGCGTGTCCACCCACACCGACGGCGACAGCACCGTCAGCACCAGCGAGGAGATCAGGCCCAGGAAACCGCCGATCACCGCACCGCGGGTGGTGCAGTTCTTCCACAGCAACGACAGGATCAGCACCGGGAAGTTGGCCGAGGCGGCGATGGCGAAGGCCAGCGACACCATGAAAGCCACGTTCTGCTTCTCGAACACGATGCCGAGCAGCACCGCGATCACGCCCAGTGCGATGGTGGTGACGCGCGACACCTTCAGCTCCGAGCCCGGGGCGGGATTGCCCTTCTTGATCACCGTGGCGTACAGGTCGTGGGACACCGCCGAGGCGCCGGACAGGGTCAGGCCGGCGACCACCGCCAGGATGGTGGCGAAGGCCACCGCGGAGATGAAGCCCATGAACACGTTGCCGCCCACCGCGTTGCCGACCAGCACCGCCGCCATGTTGGCCGCACCCTTGCCGCCGTGGATGGTGCCGGTGGCGACGTCGGCGAACTGGGGGTTGGTCAACACCAGGGCGATGGCGCCGAAGCCGATGATGAAGATCAGGATGTAGAAGTAGCCGATCCAGGTGGTGGCCCACAGCACCGACTTGCGCGCCTGCTTGGCGTCGGGGACGGTGAAGAAGCGCATCAGGATGTGCGGCAGACCGGCGGTGCCGAACATCAGCGCCATGCCGAAGGAGATCGCCGAGATCGGATCCTTGACGAAGCCGCCCGGGCCCATGATCGACAGGCCGGCAGTGGCCGCCTCTTCCGGCGAGGCGCCGCCGTTGGCCGCCACCGCGGTCTTCACCCGTACGCCCTCGGCGAACAGCGCCTCGAAGCTGAAGTTGAAGTGCCACATGATCGCCACGGCCATGAAGGTCACGCCGGTCAGCAGCAGTACCGCCTTGATGATCTGCACCCAGGTGGTGGCGGTCATGCCGCCGAACAGCACGTAGACCATCATCAGCACGCCGACCAGACTCACCGCCACCCAGTAGTCCAGGCCGAACAGCAGCTTGATCAGCGCGCCGGCGCCGACCATTTGCGCGATCAGGTAGAACAGCACCACCACCAGCGTGCCGGAGGCGGCGAAGCTGCGGATCGCGGTCGGTGCGAAGCGGTAGCCGGCCACGTCGGCGAAGGTGTACTTGCCGAGGTTGCGCAGGCGCTCGGCCATCAGGAAGGTCAGGATCGGCCAGCCGACCAGGAAGCCGATGGCGTAGATCAGGCCGTCGTAGCCGTTGGTCATCACCGCCGCGGTGATGCCCAGGAACGAGGCCGCCGACATGTAGTCGCCGGCGATCGCCAGGCCGTTCTGGAAGCCGGTGATGCCGCCGCCGGCGGTGTAGAAGTCCGACGCCGAGCGGGTCTTCTTCGCCGCCCACTTGGTGATCCACAGCGTGCCGGCGACGAAGAAGGCGAACATGCCGATCGCCACCCAGTTGGTCGGCTGCTTGTCGGTCTGGCCGACATCGCCGCCGGCGGCCAGGGCCACGCCGGCCGGCAGCAGCGCGGCCAGCAGCAGCAGAAGGAAGCGCAGGTGCTTGCTCATTGGCGGGCGTCCTCGAGGATGTCGGCGGTCAGCTGGTCGTACACGGTGTTGGCGCGACGCACGTAGATCGCGGTGATGGCGATGGTGAAGACCATCACCCCGATCGCGATCGGGATGCCGATGGTGGTGACGCCGCTGCCCATCGGCTGGGCCAGGAAGGCCTTGTCGAAGGCGATCAGGCCGATGAAGCCGAAATAGGCCAGCAACATCAGGACGGTCAGCGTCCAGCCCAGCGCGTTGCGCTGGCGCTTGAGCGCGTGGTACTTCGGATTGGCGTCGATCTTGGCGATCAGCGCGTCGTTGGAGAGGGTCATGTGGTGCCTCCGGGGTAGTGACCGCAGCGCGGATCAGAAGCTGTACTTGGTGGTGAACTGCAGGCGGGTGATGTCGCCCTTGGCGCCGCTTTCGATCTCGCGCTTGCCGTACATCAGCTCGGCGCCGATATCGACCTTGGGCAACGGCGAGTAGAAGACGTTGCCGCGGATGCTCTGCACGCTTTTGGTCACGGCCAGGCCGGTGCGCGCGGTGTCGTTGTCGTAGTCGCTGCGCGCGTAGATCAGGTTGGTGCGCAGCTTGGGCGAGAATGCGTGGCGCCAGCCGACGTAGCCGGCGACCACCCCGACCGTGTCCAGGTCGCGGTCGGCGGCGTCGTACACCGCGTTCTGGGCGATGCCCAGGCCGATGTAGCGGCCGATGCCTTCGCCGCCGGTGAGCTGGTAGAACAGGCTGTCGCTGTCGCTGGCCACCCACTTGCCGCCCAGGGTCAGGCCGCCGGAGGCCTTGCTGGCATCGGCGCCGGTGGCGCGGTTGTCGACCTTCTGCTGGCCGACCACGCCGGCCACGCCGAAGCTGCCCCAGTCGCCCTTCCAGCCGTAGCGCACGGTCAGGTCCGGCAGCGCGCCGCGGTCGGAACTGGCGGTGCTGACCACGCCGGCCACGCTGCGCGTGTACAGGGTGGTTTCCGGATTCTCCAGGGCGATGCTGAAGCCGCCGTTGGTGTAGCGCAGCTGCGCCTGGCGCACGAACACCACGCCGTCGGTGGGGCCGATGAAGTCGGCCGCTTCCGGCAGCGCCGCCGGATCCATGAAGTTGGACCAGGTCTGGCCGGCCAGCCAGTGGTTCCAGTACATGTAGGCGTGGCGCAGGGTGGCGCCGTAGGTGTTGGTGGCGGTCTGGGTGCCCAATGCATTGCCGAAGAAATCCAGTTCCACCAGCGCACCGGCCTTGTTGCCGCCTTCGGTGACGCTGTCCACGCCGAAGTTGATCCGCGAGAACTTGGCGTGGGCGTTGTAGTCGGTGCCGGACTTGGCCCCGCCCACCGGGGTCTGCCCGGGCAGGTACAGCGCGCGGCCGGTGGCGTCGTCGGCGAGCTGGCCGTCGCCGGTGCGGGTGGCCAGGAAGTCGGCCTTGATGAAGCCGCCGACCTTGAAGGTGGTGCCGGGCGTGGCCCCCGGGGTGATGGTGGTCACCTGGATCGGCGCCTTGCCGGCCGGCGGTGCCGGGGGTGGCGGCGGCGGCGCGGCCTGGGTCGAGCGGACCGCGGCGACCTCGGTCTGAGTCTGCGCGATCTGTCCCTGCTGCTGTTGCTGCGCCGACAGCAGTTGCTGCACCTGCCGTTCCAGTTCGGCCACGCGGGTCTCCAGCGCCTGTTCGCGCGCCGAGGGTTTGCCTTGGGCGAAGGCCGCGCCGGGCGCGACCAGGGCCACCAACAGCGCGGCCGCCAACGGGCGACGCGCCAGGGATGCGATGCGGTTGCTCATTACTCCCTCCCGAATAATGGATGGCCACACGCATGCGCACGGCCGTAGCCCAGCGTGCGCGACCGCACCGGCCGCGCCTATTGGCCATTAGTCGAACGTCGGCTGAGTTACGACCATCGTCTAAGACCCGGCGCGTGTGCGCTTAACGCCGGATGCGGCACACTGCGCGTTGACGCGCCGCCGCATGCGGCGCCCCGTTCAATGCAGAGGGAACCATGGCCGATCTCTATCCCGTCGATCCGCAGTTCGCCGCCCGTGCGCGGGTCGACAAGACCCAGTACCAGACCCAGTACAAGGAATCGGTGGAACAGCCGGAGGCGTTCTGGGGCAAGGTGGCCGAGCGCCTGGACTGGTTCAAGAAGCCGACCCGGATCAAGGACGTCAGCTTCGCCCTGGACGACTTCCATATCCGCTGGTTCGACGACGGCGAACTCAACGCCAGCGTCAACTGCCTGGACCGGCAACTGGCCACCCGCGGCGACAAGACCGCGCTGCTGTTCGAGCCGGACAGCCCGGACGCGCCGTCCTACCGCGTTACCTATCGCGAGCTGTACGAGCGCGTGTGCCGGCTCGGCAACGCGCTGCGCGCGCTGGGCGTGCGCAAGGGCGACCGCGTCACCATCTACCTGCCGATGATCCCCGATGCCGCGGTGGCGATGCTGGCCTGCGCGCGCATCGGCGCGATCCACTCGGTGGTGTTCGGCGGCTTCGCGCCCAACTCGATCGCCGACCGGGTGATCGACTGCGGCAGCAAGCTGATCATCACCGCCGACGAAGGCCTGCGCGGCGGCAAGAAGATCCCGCTCAAGGCGAACGTGGACGCGGCGCTGAAGCTGCCGGGCACCACCAGCGTGGAGACCGTGCTGGTGGTGCGCCACACCGGCGGCGCGGTGGACATGCAGGCCCCGCGCGACCGCTGGTTCCACGACGTGGTCGATAGCCAGCCGGCCGAGTGCGAACCCGAGCGCATGAACGCCGAGGATCCCCTGTTCATCCTCTATACCTCCGGCTCCACCGGCAAGCCCAAGGGCGTACTGCACACCACCGCCGGCTACCTGCTGTACGCGGCCTACACCCACGAGACCGTGTTCGACCTGCGCGAGGACGACATCTACTGGTGCACCGCCGACGTGGGCTGGGTCACCGGCCACAGCTACATCGTCTACGGGCCGCTGGCCAACGGCGCCACCGCGCTCATGTTCGAAGGCGTGCCCAACTACCCGAGCGTGTCGCGCTTCTGGGAAGTCATCGACAAGCACCAGGTGACGATCTTCTACACCGCCCCGACCGCGATCCGCGCGCTGATGCGCGAGGGCGAGGCGCCGGTGAAGAAGACCTCGCGCACGAGCCTGCGCCTGCTCGGCAGCGTCGGCGAGCCGATCAATCCCGAAGCCTGGCGCTGGTACTTTGATGTGGTCGGCGACGGCCGCTGCCCGATCGTGGACACCTGGTGGCAGACCGAGACCGGCGGCATCCTGATCACCCCGCTGGCCGGCGCCATCGACCTCAAGCCCGGCTCGGCGACGCTGCCGTTCTTCGGCGTGCAGCCGGCGCTGGTCAGCGCCGATGGCGAGATCCTGGAAGGCGCCACCGAGGGCAACCTGGTGCTGCGCGATTCCTGGCCGGGGCAGATGCGCACCGTCTATGGCGACCACCAGCGCTTCATCGACACCTATTTCCGCACCTACCCGGGCAGCTATTTCACCGGCGACGGCTGCCGCCGCGATGCCGACGGCTACTACTGGATCACCGGCCGCGTCGACGACGTCATCAACGTCTCCGGCCACCGCATCGGCACCGCCGAAGTGGAGAGCGCGCTGGTTTCCCACCCCAAGGTCGCCGAAGCGGCGGTGGTCGGCTTCCCGCACGACATCAAGGGCCAGGGCATCTACGCCTACGTGACCCTGGTCGCCGAGGAGCAGCCGAGCGAGGCCCTGCACAAGGAACTGGTGGCCTGGGTGCGCAAGGAGATCGGCCCAATCGCCGCTCCGGACCACCTGCAGTGGGCGCCCGGCCTGCCCAAGACCCGCTCGGGCAAGATCATGCGCCGCATCCTGCGCAAGATCGCCGAGAACGCCCCCGACCAGCTCGGCGACACCTCGACCCTGGCCGATCCGTCGGTGGTGGATTCGTTGGTGAACGAACGACTCACGCGCTGACGCGCTACGCGCGTCGGGAATGGGGAGTCGAGAATGGGGAATGGGAAAAGCCGTTCCCCGGTCGCTTCGAGATCTTAGGCACCCGACACTCCGCTTTTGCCGTTCCCATTCCCCATTCCCGTTTCCCCATTCCCGGCCTCACCCATGCCCACCCTGCTGATCGCCGACGACCATCCCCTGTTCCGCGAGGCGCTGCGTGGGGCGGTGCAGCGGGTGATGCCCGGGGTGCAGTTGTACGAGGCCGACAGCGTCGAGGCGTTGTACGCGCTGGCCGATCGCCATGCCGATGCCGATCTGCTGCTGATGGATCTCAACATGCCCGGTGCGCAAGGCTTCAGCGCGCTGGTGCACATGCGCGCGCTGCATCCGCAGTTGCCGGTGGTGGTGGTGTCCGCGCGCGAGGAGCCGACGGTGATGCGGCGCGCGCTGGACCACGGCGCGTTCGGCTTCATTCCCAAGTCGGCAGACTCGGACACCATCGGCCTGGCCCTGGGCACGGTGCTGGACGGCGAGCACTGGGCGCCGCCGGAAGCGCACAACGTGCCGCCCATCGACCGCGCCGAACGCGAGGTCGGGCAGCGCCTGCGCGAACTGACGCCGCAGCAGTTCCGGGTGCTGCAGATGCTCGGCGCCGGCAGCCTCAACAAGCAGATCGCCTACGACCTGGGCGTGTCCGAGGCCACCATCAAGGCGCACGTCACCGCGATCCTGCGCAAGCTCGGCGTCACCAACCGCACCCAGGCGGTGCTGCTGGCCGGCAAGCTGGCCATCGACAGCGACGCCATCGTGCTGCCGCCGGAAGAGGACTGAGCCGCGGCGACGCCTGGCGAAGGCGCAAGCGGTGCGGATGCGGCGCGTGCGCGCACGTTGGCCTTGCGCACGCGGCACGCTGGGCGCCTCCTTGTGGGAGGGACTTCAGTCCCGACGCACTGACCATTGACCGCCAGTCGCTCCCTTCGGCGCGGCGCAAGCTGGCCCACACAGCGGCGATGCATAGGTTGCTGCATGCGGGAACTGAGGACACGTCCGTGGCGCTGCCCTGAAGTGGCGCACACATTCGCACCTCGCGCTCTATGGCTGAGTGCCACAGCGAGAGCCACATGCGCAGGGAGTGGGCATCCTCGACCTATCACGCACACACGCGTGCCGTACCGCCGCAGAGCCACCGTCGATATAGCCGCAGCTATCAAGATAAGCTGCAGGTTCGCGTGCGTTCCAGGGATGTTCGCCGCAGTTGGGCGCTGTTAGACTGCGCGTCCCCTTGGGGAGTAGCCTGCTGTCCGCCCTGCGCGGACAGCGCCCGTATCAACAGACTCGGCCGATGCGCCGTGGTACGGGCAGCCAGTTCGGTTGGCGAGACCAGCGGCGAGTGCGCAAGGCGAAGGCCGGGCGCGCGCGCTCGTCGTTGTCGCCTGTCCCGGTACGGTCCCCCATGTCGTTTCTTTCGATTCTCCTGCTCGGCATCGCCATGTCGACCGACGCGTTCGCCGCCGCCGTCGGCAAGGGCGCGGCGATGCAACGCCCACGCTGGGCCGACGCGCTGCGTGCCGGCCTGATCTTCGGCTGCATCGAGGCACTGACCCCGGCGCTGGGCTGGGTACTCGGCCAGGCCGCGTCCAAGTACGTGGTCGCCTTCGACCACTGGATCGCCTTCGGCCTGCTCGGCGCACTGGGCGTGCACATGATCGTCGCCGGCCTCAAGCCGGAGTCCGACACGCCCGAGGAGGCCGCGCCCAAGCGCCACGGCTTCTGGAACCTGGCCGCCACCGGCTTTGCCACCAGCATCGACGCGATGGCGGTCGGCGTCGGCCTGGCCTTCCTCGACGTGAACATCGTCGAGGTCGCGGCGATCATCGGCCTGTGCACGCTGACCATGGTCACCCTGGGCATCATGCTCGGCCGCGCGCTCGGCGCGCTCGCCGGCAAGCGCGCGGAGATCGTCGGCGGCGCGCTGCTGATCGCGATCGGCAGCACCATCCTGTTCGAGCATCTGCACGGTGCGGGGTGATGGCGCGCTGCGTGCTCGTGCAGATATTGGGGATGCGCGGCGAGATGAAACGGCCATCCCACCGATGCGGCGCATGGATTAGGCCGGTTCGGTAGTGAATTCCAAGTAAGTGGACAGGATGTACTTGTCGCCGCTGCGCGACGACAGGCATGCCCAACAGCACAATTGCGGCAATGCTCGCCAGTGATCTGCCTAAGCTGCACAAAATCTAGTGCCGCCTTATAGACGTGGATAGTCATGCAAGTCGACGTAGTTCATGTGCACCGGCACGCCGACATCCCGGTAGTAGCACGGCGGCCGTATGGACACTTCGTGTCGCACGATCTGGCGCCACTCGCATGGGCGGGTGACACCAGATCCATTCAAAGCACTTGCCCGCACGGGAGGCTGAAAAGCTCTCTCTTTTTAGCTATGCGCCATCAGAGCGCCGGATAGCGTAAGGCAATCAATATTCATCAATTCTGCCGGAAGAACCCATAAATCGTTGTTACTCCACCAGAGTCGGCAAAACTCTCTACGAAATTGGCAAGGTCGCCTTTCAGTGAAGCCTCTTCCTGCGCCCTCGCAGGGAGCGCCCTGACATCTGAATCGCGCTCGACTCCTTCATCGATCAAATCATCGAAGGAGTTCACGGGAAGGTTTTTTACTGCGTAGTAATGATCGACCAGCATGTAACCACCAGGTGTCTGGTTATATTTCTCGATCTGGACTTGGTCGCCCACGCTGACTGGCCCCCAACCCTTGCTGCTTGCTGCGGATGCGTATGCACTAAGAGCGACTTTCACGTACCCAAGAGTAACATCAGTATTTTTTGCAATAGCGCAACTGGAACACTGAATAAATATATTATCGACCCTATCGGTTACGACCCCCGCACTTGCACCGAAGGATACGACAGACAGAAAAGCGCCCAGCAGACCATATACATTTTTCATAAGCTATATCCTTGCTGTTGAAATTGAAAAACTATTGGGAAACTTTTACACCTGCCAGAACAAAAGATGAAATTTAGAACTGGCGCCCTAAAAAGGACGCCAATGCCATTTCCTCTACAACAACCATCTACCTATCAAAACTTGTAAGTCGCCCGCATCCAGTAGTAGCGGCCGAGCGTGTCGTAGGTGCTCACGTCGGTGTTCGCGTTCAACACGTTGTTCTGGTACATCATCGGCGGCTGCTTGTTGGTCAGGTTGTCCACGCCCAGATCCAGGCGCAGGTTGGCCCCGGCCATGTCGTAGCCCACCTGCAGCGCGTGGTACATGTAGCTGCCGTAGTTCAGCACCACACCCTTGTCATGCCCGTCGGCGGACATGTTCTGGCTCAGGTCGCCGCTGCCGACCTGCATCTTGCCGACCCAGCGGGTGGTCCAGCTCGCATCCCAGTTGCCCAGCTTCCAGCCGAACAGCGCATGCGCGCGCCAATGCGCGTAGTTGCCATAGGACGAGTTGTAGCGCCCGGCCATGTGCACCACCGTGTCTCCGGTGTCGATGTCGTAGCGGTGCAGGTAGGTGCTGTCCACGGTCACGGTGAACTTGCCGTAGTCGGTAGCGGGCAGCGCGTAGCTCGCGCCGAGGTCGATGCCCTGGGTGTTGAGCTTGCCGATGTTGACCACCGGCGTCTGGATGTGGTCGATGTTGCCGGCGCTTGGGGTGCCGGCGGCGTAGCGGTGGAGGTAGCTGCAGTACGGGCTGTTGTCATCGTTGTAGCAGAGGTCGGCTACGGTCTGCGCGGAGATCGGCTGGATCAGGTCGTCGAGCTTGACCTTCCACCAGTCGAGGTTGACCGACAGGCCCGGTACGTACTCGGGGCTGTACACCAGGCCGTAGTCGAACGAGGTGCCCTTCTCCGGCTTGAGCTGGTAGCCCACGTAGGTGGCGCCGGACTTGATCGCGTTGGTCTGCGACAGGCCTGTGCCGCTCCAGCCGGCCGGCACACCGGCGCAGGCAGTGGCGTGGCCGCTGCCGCTGTAGCCGACGCAGGGGTCGATGAAGTTCGGCGCGTCGGCGGTCGGGCCCTGGTAGATGTCGGTGATGGTCGGCGCGCGGAACACCTGCGCCGCCGTGCCGCGCACCAGCAGGTCGTGGATCGGCCGCCACTCCACCTGGAACGAGGCGCTGTTATTGCCCGAGCGCACGCTGCTGTAGTCGGAGTAGCGGTCGCTCAGGGTCAGGTTGAGCGCGCCGATCGGCGAGGACTGCTCCAGCACCGGCATGAACAGCTGTGCATAGGCCTCCTTGACGTTGAAGCTGCCGCTCAGCGGAGAAGCACAGGCTTCGGAGGAAACCGCGCAAGTGTTGTCGCTGTTGATCAGCGCGTTGGCCGACACGCTGGAACTCAGGCTCTCCTTGCGGTACAGCGCACCGACTGCCAGCTGCGCGGCACCGGCCGGCATCTCCCACAGACTGCCGTTGGCGCTAGCTTCCCACTGCCGCATGATGGTGGTGGTTTCCTGGCGCGGAATCGATTCGTTGCTGTTCAGCCAGGCGACCGTGGCCGGGCTGCCCTGATCCAGGATGTTGACCTGCCCACTGTTGATCGCGTTCTGCAACGCGGCGTAATCGACGTAGCCGTGGCTCCAGTTGCGCTGGCGGTAGTGGCCGTAGTTGAAGTTGGCGTCCCACACCCAGCTACTGTCGCCGATGCCGCCCTTCAGGCCGATCACATCCTGATCGGTGGCCGTGTCGTAGAAGCCTTCGCGCTGGCCGAGCGAGGTGAAGCGCGTCTGATACTCGTAGCCGTTGGGGCCGAACTCCACGCCAAACGGGTTGTACGGATTGTTGGCGGCGACGGTGATGCCGTCGTTCTGCGCGTCGAGCGGCAGCGGCGCGATCGCGAAGTTGGACATGGTGTGGTTGTGGTAGGCGTTGACGTACGCCTGCATCGAGTCGGTGATGTTGAAGCTGCCGAGCACGAAGGCGCCGACGCGCTGCTGCGGGGTCAGCAGCAGGTTCTCCGCCTCGTAGTTGTACGAATCGGCCGAGGAGCTGTAGCACTTGTAGCCGCCGCTGCCGTTGCCGGTCAACGCGCCGTCGGGCTTGCAACCGTTGGCCGCCAGGGTCGCCGCCGGCAGCTTGTAGTAGCCGGTCGGGGTCCGTGCCGAACCGCCCTTGTAGACGCTGCCGCTGGACAGGTACATCGCGTACTTGGAGAACGCGCGGTTGGCGGTGGAGACTTCCTTCTGCTTGTTGTAGTCCAGGCCGACCACGACGTTGCCGCGGTCCCAGGTCTTGCCGAAGGTGAAGCTGCCGCCCTGGCGCTCGCCGTCGCCGCGGCTGGTCTGGCCGTAGTTGGCGGAGACTTCGCCGCCTTCGAAGTTCTTGCGCAAGATGAAGTTGACCACGCCGCCGATGGCGTCGGAGCCGTACATCGCCGAGGCGCCGACCTTCAGCACTTCGACATGGTCGATCATGTTGGCCGGGATCGAGTTGACGTCGTTGTTCTGAATGCGGTGGCCGTCGATCAGGATCAGCGTGCGCTCGTCGCCGAGGCCGCGCAGCGAGATGGTCGAAGCGCCATCGCCGCCGCCGTTGTTGACCTGCGGGTTGGTCGCGGCGCCGGCGATGCCGGGCAGCGCCTGCAGCAGATCGCCCAGGGTCTGCTTGCCGCTCTGCTGGATCTGCTGGCGATCGACCACGGCGACCGGGCTGGCGGTCTCCACATCCACGCGGCGCACCAGCGAACCGGTGACGGTGAGCTTGTCCAGGGTCACCGGCGCGTCGCCGGACGCGGACGCCGCCGGCGTGGCGCTCTGCGCATAGAGCGTGGCGGGAAGCGTCGCCATGGCCAGGCAAACGGCGTGAGCGAGTCTGTTCTTTGCTACGGACATCGGGAAGACCTCATGTGATGTGCGACAAGCGCCGGCTGCACGCAGGCGCGAACCATCCCGGGCGCGGAAACGCGCGGCGGGTGAAATGGATGCCTCGGGCCAGCGGTCCATTACAGGACCGTCAGGCACTTGTTAGTTTTTTATAAGAAGGGTGTTGTTTCGGTGTGCCAACGTGCGCCATCCCCTGACAAAAACACCGCTTCAAGCGCGGTACAGCGCACGCTGCGTTGTTGCTGTTCAACCGGCAGACGGGAACGGTTCAGACAACACGCAACGCTCAGTCGACGCGGTAGTCCCAGCGTCGCAGGAACGGCTGCAGCACCGGCAGTACCGGCGCGAAGGCGTCGCGATAGGCGTGCCAGCGGTCCAGGGCCTTGCGGTTGATGCCCTCCACCACCTGCGCGTAGCTGGGCGTGCTGATGAAGCCCTTGGCGCGCGCGTGGCGCTGGAAGTCCAGCAGCCGCTCCGGCTGCTGCAGCCGCAGGAACTGTCCCAGGCGCGCCACCTGCACCTGCGGATCGGCCACCAGGTCCTCGTAACGCAACTCCAGCGCGCGCGGCTGCAGCAAGGCGGCGTGGTAGAGCCAGAACTCCATCGCGTCGGCATAGCCGCGCGCCAGCCGCGGCAGGCTGGCACACAGCAGGGCGAAGGCCGGCGAGCGGAACGCCTGCATGTAGCAGCTCAGCAGCACGTCGCAGGGATGGCGCAGCGCCAGGATCACCGGCGCCTCCGGGAACAGGCGCCGGATCAGCGGCAGGCGCAGCAGGTTCAACGGGTTCTTGTCGACCAGGCGCTGGCCCGGCTGCAGCTGCACCACCCCGCGCACCGCCTGCCAGTACTCGGCGCGCAGCGCGTCACAGGCGGCATCGTCGAGCTCGCCCAGTCCGTCCGGCCAGGCCACGCCGCGCGCCTCCAGGCGGTCGGCCAGTCCCTGCAGGAACGGCCGCTCGTCCATCGCCACCAACTGCGGGTGGGCGTCGAGCATCTGTTCCAGCAAGGTGGTGCCCGAGCGCGGGAAGCCGACCACGAAGATCGGCGAGTCGGCCATGGCCGGCGCGGTCACCGGCCGCGCCGCGGCATGGCGTGCCGGATCCCAGCGGGCCTGCGCGACCGGCAATGGCGGTGCGTCCGCCGCCGCCAGCTCCGGCACCAGCGCGGCCAGGCCCTCGACCTGGCCGGCATGGCCCTGCGCGCAGGCATGCAGCGCTTCGTCGTGAAGGCCGAGGCGATCGCAGACCCGCGCCAGGGCGAAGAACAGGTTGCTCTGTTTGCGCCGGTCGACCGCACTGCCATCGGCCAACAGCCCGCGCAGCAGCGCATGCGCCTGCTGCCAGTGGCCCTCGCGCATGGCCAGCACCGCCAGCGCATTGCTGGCGTCCTGGCGCACGTCCGGGTCGTCGATGCGCTCCGGCGGCGGCAGCTGCGCGGCGGCCTCGCGCGCCTGCGGCAGGCGGTTGGCGCGCTCGAGCACCAGCAC
>NZ_AQOJ01000035.1:0-2302 GCF_000364685.1 Xanthomonas sp. SHU 166 | reverse complement strand
CAAGATCGACCAGCAGGCGCCGACGGCACCGCGCAGTTCCGCACCACCGGCCGCGCTCGTCACTGCCGGCACCAAGCGACCGGCCAAGGCGCCGGTCAAACCCGTCGCACAAGGCGCACGCACCGCACCCAAGCGTGCCGTTGTCGCCGTCGGCGCCAACACCGACTGGCAAGAGTTCTGATCGGCCGGGTGGCCACGCCGACAACGGCGTGGCCACCGTATCGTCTTGCCGCACCGTCTTTGCCTCTTTGCAGTTCGGCGCTCTCCTTCGCAGAACGCCCCGATGCCTGCCGACTTCGCAGGCACATGCCCCTCCACTCCAGTGTTCAAGCCTGGATCGTGCTGAAGAGCGCCCAAGCGCCGTCACTCAACGGCAAGCGGTCATTGCACCGACATGGCGCGTAGGGCCGCACTGCGTCAAACACCCGGAGCGTCCGGCAAGGAACCCGCCGACTACGTTCGGAAAGACGCTTCTGACGCTTCTCCGCCAGGGGCAAGCGCTTCCTCGTCCCGCCGACGTCCCCACCAGCCGGTTCCGAGCATCCGCGTTCCCGCGTCCCGGCTGCCGACCGAATCGACGGCCTGGGCGCTGTACGCCTTCCCGTCCTGGAGCGGGACATGCGGCTCGCGCCATCCGCCTCTCCCTTGCATGCCAACCGATCTCGGCGTGCGCCGGGCAAGCTGCGCGCAAAAAAAGATCAAGTTATGTGATTCGTTGCCGATAAACGCAAAACCAAAGTCGCATTCACGTTACGTATGGCACATGACCACCCGCCCATACATGCCCCTCCCCATCTCACATTGACCTGAGGAAAGACATGACTATGCCCCGTCCCCATCGCACCAGCAGCGTCGTCACCCGCCTGATGATTGGTGTCTCTGCAATCGCGGCCCTGTGCTTCGGCATCACCGCGCTGCTGATCTACGCAAAAAGCAGCCAAGCGCTGCTGACCTCGGCCAAGGCCGGCATGACCAACGCCGCCTACCTGGAAGCCAAGCGCATCGCAGGCGACATGAACACCGCGTTTTCCGCCAACCAGGCACTGGCGAACGCCATGCTGGTACAGCGCACCCAGGACGGCAATGCGCGCGCGAACGCCAGCGAGATCATGCGCAGGGAACTGCAGCAACATCCCGATTGGACCGCCATGGGGACGATGTGGGAACCGCAGGCATTCGATGGAAAGGACGCGCAGTACGCGGGCAGCGAGGGGCATGACGCCAGCGGCCGTTACATGGTCTATTGGGCCTGGCAAGGCGACAAGCTGATCCGCCAGCCACAGCTCGACTACGCCACCCCGGGCGCTGGCGACTGGTACCTGCGCCCGAGCAAGGAGCGCAGGCAGGCGCTGATCGAACCGTATTACTACGATATCGGCGGCAGCAAGGTCCTCATTACGACATTGAGCACCCCGGTGATCGAGAACGGCAAGCTGCTTGCGGTGATGAATACCGACATCGGCCTCGCCAAGTTGCAGGAACGCCTGTCGAAATTGCACCCGCTCGGCGTCGGACACGTACGGCTGCTTTCGCCTGGCGGCGCGATCATCGCCGACCGCGACCCTGCACTGGTCGGCAAGAGGCTCGATGACGCCGCGAGCCATGCCTTGCTCGCCCAGATCGCCAAGGGCGAGACCGTCGACCGCGAGACCGTCGATGCGAAGACCGGCGATACCGATGTCGAGATCTACGTGCCCTTGCAGATCGGCCAGGCGCAGGAGCATTTCGCACTGGGTGTCGCGGTGCCGAAGGCGGTGTTGATGGCGCAGGCGCGCAACCTGCTGTGGACCATCGCCGCAGTCGGCCTGTGCGCGGCGCTGCTGCTCAGCGGCGGCCTTTATCTGCTGCTGCGCCGGCTGGTGGTCAAGCCGCTTGCCAGCGCGGTGGAAGTCTCCAGCGCGGTCGCTGCCGGCCGCCTGGACAGCCGCATCCAATACGCGCGCAACGACGAGCTGGGGCAATTGCTGGGATCGCTGCAGCGCATGCAGCAGCAGCTGCGCGCGGTGCTCGACGCGCAGAAGGAGATGGCCCAGCGCCACGACGCCGGCGAGATCAGCTACCGCATGGACGAAGCGGCCTTCCCCGGCGACTACGGGCGCATGGTCCACGACAGCAACGCCCTGGCCGCCTCGCATATCGCGGTCAAGATGCGCCTGGCGCAGATCATGGGTCGCTATGCCATCGGCGACCTGTCCGAGGATATGGATCGGCTGCCCGGCGAAAAAGCGGTGCTGACCGAAACGATGGACACGGTCAAGCACAACCTGACCGCGATGAACAGCGAGATCAAGCATCTGGCCGG
>NZ_AQOJ01000034.1:0-1902 GCF_000364685.1 Xanthomonas sp. SHU 166 | reverse complement strand
CCTGCCTGCTGGTGCTGCCGCTGGCGGCGGCACTGCCGGTGCCGGCAAGCCTGGCTCCCGCCGCCGATGCGCAGTGCGCGGCGACCGCCACCGCCAGGCTGCGCTGGTCGCCGGCGACGCTGGCGCCATTGCTGGTGGCGTTCCTGCAGATGTCGGCGATCGGCGCGCTGTGGGCCTACCTGGAGCCGCTGGCGTTGCGCGCGGGGCTGGATACGCATGCGGCGCAACTGCAGACCTCGTGGGTGCTGGGCATGCAGATCGTCGGCGGTCTGGCGGCGATCTACTGGGTGCGCCGGCTGTCGGTGACGGCGACCCTGACCCTGGGCAGCGTGGCGCTGTGCCTGGTGGCCGCGGCGATGTACCGGGTTCCGGGCAATGCGACGCTGGGCTTCGCCGCGGTGTGCGTGGCGTTCGGCTTCGCCTGGATGTTCCTGATGCCGTTCCATGTCGGCCTGGCGCTGCGCGCCGATGCGCAGGGGCGGGTGGCGGTGCTGGTGCCGGCCGCGCAGTTGATCGGGTCGGCCTGCGGGCCGTTGCTGGCGTCGCTGCTGCTGCACGCCGACGATTCGGCGCCGGTGCCGCTGGTCGGTCTGGGCTTTGCGCTGACCGCGGCGCTGCTGGCGCTGTGGATCGGCCGGCGGCAGCGCCGTCCGGCCGTCGTGGAGGCGGGCTCGCATGCGGGCTGATGGGGGTGGCCGTGCGAGCGCGCTGGCCGCTGCGATGACGCGCTTCCGTCGGCCGCGCATGGCGCAGGGCAGGAGATTGCCAGGCACCGGGCGATGGCCGATGTCCGCCAAGCAGGAGCGCGGCGATGGCGTCTGAGCCCGTGCTGGACACCCCACCGGAGACGGTCGCGGCGCTGTTCGCCGCGCAGCAGGCCACCGCGCTGGCCTGGCGCGGCTCCTCGGCGAACACGCGGCGCGCGCATCTGCGTGCGCTGCGCGATGCGTTGCTGGCACGACGGCAGGCGCTGATCGTCGCCTTCGCCGCCGATTTCGCCAAGCCCGCACTGGAAGTGGAATTGACCGAGCTGCTGCCGGTGGTCGACGAGATCGCCACCGCCATCGCGCAGTTGCCGCGCTGGATGCGTCCGCGCAAGGTCTCGCCCACCTTGCTTGCGCTGGGTACGCGCGCGCGCATCGCGTTCCAGCCCAAGGGCCGCTGCCTGATCATCGGGCCCTGGAACTACCCGGTGGCCACCGTGCTGGCGCCGTTGGTGTCGGCACTGGCCGCCGGCAACACGGCGCTGATCAAGCCCTCCGAATTCACCCCGCAGGTCAACGCGGTGCTGCAGGCGGTGCTGGACGAGGCATTCGCACCGGAAGAAGTGGCCCTGGTGCAGGGCGGCGCGGCCACTGCGCAGGCCTTGCTGGCCTGTCCGTTCGACCATGTGTTCTTCACCGGTTCGGCGTCGGTCGGCCGGGAGGTGATGGCCGCTGCGGCGCGGCAATTGACGCCGGTGACGCTGGAACTGGGCGGCAAGTCGCCGGTGATCGTCGACCGCAGCGCCGACCTGCGTCTTGCCGCCGAGGTGATCGTCTGGGCCAAGCTGGTCAATGCCGGACAGACCTGCATCGCGCCGGATACCTTGTTCGTGCATCGCGACGTCAGCGCGCGCCTGCTCGCGCACTGCCGCGCCCTGCTGGCGCAGCGCTACGGTGCCGACGCGCAGGCGGTCGCTGCCAGCCCGCACCTGGCGCGCATGATCCACCCGGCGCATGCCGCACGGGTGGCCGCGCTGATCGACGAAGCGCGCGCCGGCGGCGCGCAGTTGCTGGCCGGTGGCGAGCACGACGCGGAGCGCTGCTACGTGGCGCCGACGCTGCTGGCGCAGGTGCCGGCGCAGGCGCGGATCGCGCAGGAAGAGATCTTCGGTCCGGTACTGCCGCTGATCGAGTTCGC
>NZ_AQOJ01000033.1:0-6102 GCF_000364685.1 Xanthomonas sp. SHU 166 | reverse complement strand
GACCGGCTCGACGCCGCGCCCAAGCCGCTGGCGCTGTACCTGTGGAGCCGCGATCGCGCCGGCATCGCCCAGGTGCTGGCGCGCACCAGTTCCGGCAGCGCGGTGGTCAACCACTGCCTGCAGCAGTTCGTGCACAGTGGTTTGCCGTTCGGCGGGGTGGGGGCCTCGGGATTCGGCAGCGCGCACGGCGTGCACGGCTTCCGCACCTTCTCGCACGAACGCGCGCTGCTGCGCGGCGGCCGACTGCCGATCGTCAAGGCGTTCTTTCCTCCGTACACCACATTGCAGCGGCGCTTGGTGGCTGGCCTCAGCGGTTGGCTGGCACGGCGCTGAGCGACGTTGCCGGTGTGCCAGCGGCGGGCGCGGTAAGATGCGATGTCGGCGCGTGCCGCGACGTCGCGGCGCAGCCCGCGCACCCATTGCCGCGGCGATGCGTGCCGTCAGGCTGGCGACGTGCCGCCACCGCGGCGCCTGCTGCTTTACCACCATCGAGATCCCATGCCCGCCGACACGCCGCGTCCCTCCGCACCGCACCGCCCGCGCCTGACCGGGAACAAGGTGCCGGCCCAGCATCGCGCCACCGAGACCTACGAACAGATCCTCTCGGTCACCGCGCAACTGCTCGGCGACGTCGGCGTGGAGCGGCTGTCCACCAACCTGGTGTGCGCGCGTGCCGGGCTGACGCCGCCGGCGCTGTACCGCTATTTCCCCAACAAGTACGCGTTGCTGTCGGAACTGGGTCGGCGGCTGATGGAGCGGCAGAACCAGCTCATCCCCAAGTGGATCACCCAGCAGGCGATGAGCGGCACGCGCGAGGACCTGCAGCGCGCGCTGTCCGGGCTGGTGCTGGATACCTACCGCGTCACCAAGGCGACCGAGGGCGGCGTGTGGGTGCTGCGCGCGTTGCGCGCGGTGCCGGCGCTGCAGCAGGTGCGCCTGGAGTCGCATGCGCAGGTGACCAAGGGCCAGGTGCGCTTCCTCAGCGAGGCCTTCCCCGACGCCGACCCGCGCCAGTTGCGCCTGGTCAGCCGCATCGTGGTCGACCTGATCTATGCCACGGTGGAACTGTTGTTCGACACCCGTCTGAGCGCCCGCGCGGTGGCCGACACGGTGGCGGCGATGATCGCAAGCCATATCGAGCAGTTGCGCGATGCGGCGACAGTGGGCTAGGCGACTTGGATTTGGTCGCTCGGGTGGCCGCGTTGTGGGAGGGGCTTCAGCCCCGACGCGCTGCAGGTGATGCGCGTCGGGGCTGAAGCCCCTCCCACAAAAGCCTCGTGACGTGCAGGTATTGGGGATGCTTGGTTTCGCACGCGATGCACGTGCAGCCCGTGGTTGCTGTTGCGCTTCAACCGCGATGCTTCAGCGGTAAGGCCTCGCGGCAGAAGCCGCTCCTAAGAGAAGCGGGATGCTGCGCCGTATGCAAACGCTGCACCGGCGCGAAACTCCCATCCCCAATCCCGAATCCCCAATCCCGAATCCCGAATCCCGCGCTTGGCGCCAAGCGCTTACTCTACCGCCAGATCGTCGACCTTCTGCCACCCGCGCGGCAGCAGCCCGCCGCGGCTGGCGCGGGCGCCGAGGTAGGCGTCCAGGTCCTTGAACGACAGCGACATGGTGCGTTGGCCGCTCTTCACCAGCAGCGTGTTGCCCGGCGCCACTGCGGCGATCGCCACCACCCGCTCGGTGCTGAGCTTGGCCTTGGGGATGTCGATGATCTTGTTGCCCTTGCCCTTGTCCAGCTCGGGCAGGTCGGCGACCGGGAACGCCAGCAGGTGGCCGGCGCTGGTGACCGCGACGATGCGGTCGCTGCCGGCGCCGCTCACCGGCGCGGGCGGCAGCACCTTGGCGTTCGGGGTCAGGTTGAGCATGGCCTTGCCGGCCTTGTTGCGGCTGGTCAGGTTCTCGAAGCGGGTGACGAAGCCGTAGCCGTGCGAGGACGCCAGCACCAGGCGGCTGTCGTTCTCGCCGCTGGCGATGGCCTGGAACGAGGCACCGGCCGCGGGCGAGAAGCGTCCGGTCAGCGGCTCGCCGTTGCCGCGCGCCGAAGGCAGGGTGTGGACCAGGGTCGAATAGGCGCGGCCTTCCGAATCCAGGAACGCCACCTGCTGCGTGCTGCGCCCGCGTACCGCCGCCAGCAGGCCGTCGCCATCGCGGTAGGACAGCGCCGCCGGGTCCACGTCGTGGCCCTTGGCCGCGCGGATCCAGCCCTTCTCCGACATCACCACGGTCATCGGCTCGCTCGGCACCAGCTCGGTCTCGTCGATGGCCTGGGCCGCTCCACGCTGCACCAGCGGCGAGCGCCGCGCATCGCCGAACTTCTTGGCGTCGGCCGTCAGTTCGTCCTTGATCAGCTTCTTCAGCTTGGTCTTGCTGGCCAGCACCGCCTGCAGCTGCTCGCGTTCCTTGGCCAGCGCGTCCTGCTCGCCGCGGATCTTCATCTCCTCCAGCCGCGCCAGCTGGCGCAGGCGCGTCTCCAGGATGTAGTCGGCCTGTTCCTCGCTGAGCCCGAAGCGCGCGATCAGCGCCGGCTTCGGCTCGTCCTCGGTGCGGATGATGCGGATCACCTCATCCAGGTTGAGGAACGCGGTCAGCAGGCCTTCCAACAGGTGCAGACGGCGCTCGACCTTCTCCAACCGATGGTTGAGGCGGCGCACCACGGTGTCGCTGCGGAAGCGCAGCCATTCCTCCAGCAGGGTCTTGAGGTTCTTGACCTGCGGGCGGCCGTCCAGGCCGATCACGTTGAGGTTGACCCGGTAGCTGCGCTCCAGGTCGGTGGTGGCGAACAGGTGGCCCATCAACTGCTCGGCGTCGACCCGGTTGGAACGCGGCACCAGCACCACCCGCACCGGGTTGGCGTGGTCGGACTCGTCGCGGATGTCTTCCAGCCAGGGCAGTTTCTTGGCGCGCATCTGCTGCGCGATCTGCTCGATCACCTTGGACGGCGACACCTGGTACGGCAGCGCCGTGACCACGATGTTGGCGTTTTCCTTCTGGTAGGTGGCGCGGGCGCGCACGCTGCCATGGCCGGTCTCGTAGATCGCGCGCAGGTCGGCGGCCGGGGTGATGATCTCGGCGGTGGTCGGGTAGTCCGGGCCGCGCACGTGCTCGCACAGGTCGGCGACGCTGGCGTCGGGGTCGTCGAGCAGGCGGATCAGCGCGCTGACGATCTCGTTGAGGTTGTGCGGCGGCACGTCGGTGGCCATGCCCACGGCGATGCCGGTGGTGCCGTTGAGCAGCAGGTGCGGCAGCCGCGCCGGCATCCAGGTCGGCTCGTCCAGGGTGCCGTCGAAGTTCGGCGACCAGTCCACCGTGCCCTGGCCCAGTTCGCCCAGCAGCACTTCGGCGATCGGGGTCAGCTTGGACTCGGTGTAGCGCATCGCCGCGAACGACTTCGGGTCGTCGGTGGAGCCGAAGTTGCCCTGGCCTTCGATCAGCGGGTAGCGGTAGGAGAACGGCTGCGCCATCAGCACCAGCGCTTCGTAGCAGGCGCTGTCGCCGTGCGGGTGGTATTTGCCGATCACGTCGCCGACGGTGCGCGCGGACTTCTTCGGCTTGGCCGTCGCGTTCAGGCCCAGCTCGCTCATCGCATAGATGATGCGCCGCTGCACCGGCTTGAGCCCGTCGCCGAGGAAGGGCAGGGCGCGGTCCAGCACCACGTACATGGAGTAGTCGAGGTAGGCGCGTTCGGCGTATTCGCGCAGCGGCAGCTGTTCGAAGCCATGGAAGGCGGGGCGGGCGAGATCGGTCATGCGCGGGAAATACCTATAGGGGAACGCGGCGCCAGGCGCCGCAGGTCAGCCGGTCGATTATCCGGATGCGGCCGGCGATGCCAAGCCGCGCGTGCCGCCGGCGTTGGCCAGGTAACGGGCCGGAGGGTGGCCGAAGCGGCCGCGAAAGGCGGTGACGAAGGCGCTGGGGCTGCTGTAGCCGAGCCGGAAGGCGGTGTCGGCGACGCTGGCGCCGTCGCTGAGCCGGCGCAGCGCCTCGGCCAGCCGCGCCTGCTGGCGCCAGCCGGCGAAGCCGAAGCCGGTCTCGTCGCGGAAGTGGCGGCTCAGGCTGCGCGCCGACAGCCCGGCCCAGTGCGCCCATTGCGCCAGCGAGCGGTCGTCGGCGGGGGTTTCCAGCAACTGGGTGGCGATGCGCAGCAGCCGTCGGTCGCGCGGCATCGGCAGGTGCAGATGCTCGACCGGGGCGTTGCGCACCTCGTCCAGCAGCACCGCGCACAGGCGCTGCTGCTCGGCCGCCAGCACCGGCGGCACCCCCCACTGGCTCATCCGCCGCAGCACCTCCCGGAACAGGCCGTTCATGCCGATCACGCAGGTCCGCGGCGGCAGGTCGGCGCAGACGTCGGGGCGGATCAGCACCAGGTAGCTGCGCACCCGCCCGGACACCTGCACCGTGTGCAGTTCCTGCGGCGGCATCCAGCCGGCACAGCCCGGCGGCAGCGACCACTGGCCGTGCGCGGTGCGGGTGCTCAGCACGCCGTCCTCCACATAGATCAATTGCCCGCGCACGTGGCGGTGCCAGTCCACCTCGCGCCGCAGCGACACCGGCGAATGCGCCATGAAGGCCAGCGCGGGCGGGCCATCGGCGCGCTCGAACCACTCCATGGCGCGCGGGTCCAGCGCGCTGTCGGAGCCGACGCTGGCCGGAGCGTCGGCCGGCTGGGTTGGCGCGATTTCGATATCCATTGTCCTGATTGTAATACCGAGCCATGGCCGCGCGCCGCTACAGTGCGCTCGCCGTCAGCGTTCCTCCGCTGCAACGCAGCATCTAGTTTCCTTGGGGATATTTTCTTGACATATATTTCTAAATGAAAATAATAGGCGCCCATGAACTGCGCTCCCTCCTTTCCTGGCCAGCCCTCGTTCGGCCTGTTGCTGCGCCAGGTGCGTGACGGCCTGATGCGCCGCCTCGACCGCGCCATGGCCGGGCTGGAGCCGGACCTGGGCTTCAGCCACTACATCGGCATGAAGGCCCTGGCCCACATGGCGCCGTGCACCGCCAACGAACTGGCCCAGGCCATCGACCAGAACCCCAGCGCGGTGACGCGCCTGCTGGACAAGCTGGAAGACCTGGGCTGGGTGCGCCGCGAGGCGCACGCGCAGGACCGCCGCGCGTTGCGCCTGGTGCTGACCGACGAAGGCCAGGCGCTGTGGCAGCAGCTCAAGCAGCGCGGCGACGACGTCATCGCCGATGCCTTGCGCGATCTGTCCGCCGACGAGCGCGAGCACTTGTTTTCGCTGTTGGTCCGCGTCCGCGATTCCCTCAATTCGCCCTGAACCCGCCCACATGACTCTGTCTTCTTCTCCCTCCCGCCTGCGCCCGTTCGCGGTCGCGGCCCTCACCCTGGCACTGGCGGCCTGCGCCAGCAGCCGTGGCCTGGAACCGCAGGGGCGCCGGCTCGATGCCGACCGCCAGCTGCACATCGGCAAGACCCTGGCCGCCGACGCGCTGGCGCCGGCGCCGTGGCCGCAGCAGGACTGGTGGAAGGCGCTGGGCGATCCGCAGCTCGACGCGCTGATCGCCGAGGCCCTGCAGGGCACGCCCAGTCTGGACGCCGCCGATGCGCGACTGCGCCTGGCGCAGGCGCAGGCCGGCGCGGCCGATGCCGACCGCGGCGCCAAGCTGTCGCTGTCGGCCGGCTACACCGGCCTGCAACTGCCCAAGGGCCTGGCCGGCGACGAGATCGGCGGCAAGTACATCCACAACGAGCAGGCGCTGCTGAACTTCAGCTACGGCTTCGACCTGTGGGGCGGCAAGCGCGCCTCGTGGGAGGCGGCGGTGGACCAGGCGCATGCGGCCGAGGTCGACGCGCAGGCCGCGCGCCTGGACCTGTCGGCCGGCGTCGCCCGCGCCTATGCGCAACTGGGTTACGCCTGGCATCTGTACGACCTGGCCGGCGCCGAACTGGCGCGCTCGGAGAACAGCCTGAAGCTGGTGCGGCAGCGCCGCGATGCCGGCATCGACAACAACCTGCAACTGCGCCAGGCCGAGGCGCGGGTGCCGGCGGCGCGCCAGCAGCAGGCGGCGGCGCAGCAGCAGATCGACGAAGCGCGCACCGCCCTGGCGGCCTTGCTCGGCCGCGGCCCGGATCGC
>NZ_AQOJ01000032.1:0-7135 GCF_000364685.1 Xanthomonas sp. SHU 166 | reverse complement strand
GGCAACGATGCCGCCGCTGCGCCCGCCGAGACGCCGGCCGCGCCCGCGGCCACCACCGCCGATGCCGCTGCACAGCCTGCCGCCACGGAAGGCGACAACGCCGCGGCCAAGCCGGTCGCCGCCAAGACCCCGAACGGCCCAGAGCCGGTTGCCGGCACCGACTACGTCGACATCGCTGGCGGCCAGCCGTTCCAGCCGACCAACGGCAAGATCGAGGTGGCCGAGATCTTCGGCTACGTCTGCCCGGCCTGCGCGCGCTTCCAGCCGCTGATCGGCCCGTGGAAGGCCGGCCTGCCGTCGGACGTGCGCTTCGTCTATGTGCCGGCGATGTTCGGCGGCACCTGGGACGACTACGCCCGCGCGTTCTACGCCGCCGAGGCGCTGGGCGTGCAGGAGAAGACCCACGAGGCGCTGTACAAGGCGATTCACGTCGACGAGACCCTGAAGGGCGAGCGTGGCCGCGACTCGGTGCAGGACATCGCCAACTTCTACGCCAAGTACGGCGTGGACCCGAAGCAGTTCGCCGACACCATGGGCAGCTTCGCGGTGGCCACCAAGACCAACCGCGCCAAGCAGTTCGCCACCCGCAGCGGCATCACCGGCACGCCGTCGCTGATCATCAACGGCAAGTACCTGGTCAAGGGCAAGAGCTACGACGACATGCTGCGCGTGGCCGATCACCTGATCGCGCGCGAGCGCGCGGCGATGGCCAAGTAAGCCGTCCGTCCCGGGCCGCACCGCCGTGACCGCTCCCGCCACCCGCACCCTGCGCGTGCTGACCGCCAACATCCAAGCCGGTTCCAGCACGCGCCGCTACAGCGACTACGTGACCCGCAGCTGGTCGCACGCGCTGCCAGCCGGGCGCAAGCGCAGCAGCCTGGACGCGATCGCGCAGTTGGCCAGCGACCACGACATCGTCGGCCTGCAGGAGGCCGACCCCGGCAGCCTGCGCTCGGGTTTCACCAACCAGACCCACTACCTGGCCGAGCGCGCCGGCTTCAACTACTGGAGCCACCAGCCGAACCGGCGCGTGGGCGGCGTGGCCTCCAGCGCCAACGGTCTGCTCAGCCGGCTGGAGCCGGTGGAAGTGCAGGACCACGCCCTGCCCGGCCGGCTCGGCGGGCGCGGCGTGCTGCTGGCCAAGTTCGGCAACGGCGCCGAAGGCCTGGCGGTGGCGGTGGCGCATCTGTCGCTGGGCGCCAACTCGCGCGCGGCGCAGTTGGCCTTCATCGCCGAGTTGCTGTCCGATCATCCCAACGTGGTGCTGATGGGCGACTTCAACTGCGTCGCCGACCGCCCGGAAATGCAGTTGCTCTACAAACGCACCCGGCTGCAACCGCCGGGCTGCGTGGTGCCGACCTTCCCGAGCTGGCGCCCGCAGCGCGCCATCGACCACATCCTGGTCAGCGACGGCCTGCGCTGCAACGAACAGCGCGCAGTGCCCGCCGCCTTCTCCGACCACCTGGCGGTGGCCACCGAGATCGACGTGCCGCAGCACGTGTTGCGCTGAGGCGCCATCGCGCCACAGTCCGCTCGGCGGCGCGAAACCGTCAGCAGCGGCAGCGCGCCTGCCAAGCCCAACCCGAAGGGTCGCGGTTGCGCGGGGATGGATGACACGCCCTAGAACAGCGTCTCCTTGAACGGCAGCATCGCCGCGCCCAGTACCGTGGCATGCGCTTGGACTTCGCCGACCAGCAGTGTGGGATATGGCGAGGCGATGCCACGCCGCGGGGCCGACTCGAACGCAATGCGGGCGATCAGCCTTCGCGCAAGATCGGCAGGCAGGCGCGCACCGAACACGATCACCGGCGGATCGATCAGCGCAATGGTCGCGGCCACCGCCAGCGTCACCGTCGATTGCACGGCATCCAGCCAAGCGTCGATCTGCGGCCACGCCGGGTCGTACTGCTGCAGCATCGCATGCAGGTCCGGCAGCGCGTGACCGTCGGCGACCAGCGCCTCGCGCAGGCTCTCCAGCGTCGGCCGTGCCATGCCGGTGATGGCCGAAATACGGCCCAGTTCGCCAGCATTGCCGTGCGCGCCGCGGCACACGCCGCCGTCGGCGATCACGCCCGCGGCGAATCCGTCGCCGATGTACAGATAGACCAGGTCCCGCGTTCGACGGCCGATCCCATACACCGCCTCCGCCAGAGCCGCGCAATGGGCGTCGTTGTCCATCCAGACCGGCAACTGCAGGCAATCGGCGACGAATCGGTCCAGTTCGACCTCTACCCAGTCCGATGCCAGCGACAGCGGCGGGTTGACGCGCGCGCCCTCGCCGATGCGCGGTCCGGTCATGCTCAGACCGACGCCGAACAGCTGTTGTCGGTCCACAGCAGCAGCCTGTAGCAGTTCCTCCACCATCGCCGGCAACTGCCGACGCACGTCAGCCAACGTGAGCGGGAATGCAGTGAACTGACGCATCCCACGGATCTGCCCGGCGAAGTCGATCAACAGCACCGCGATGCCATCGACCGTCAACGAGACGCCGACGCTGTACGCGTAATCCGGCACCAAACGCACCAGGCGACTCGGCTGGCCGCGCCCGCGACGCGGCGATGGCCCCAGTTGCAGCAGGCCATGCGCGACCAACGGATCGAGGATGCCCTTTGTCCCCGGCACGCTGAGTCCAATGGCGCGGGGCAGATCGGCACGCTCGACCTGTCCCGCGCGGCGGACCAAGTCCAGCAGCATGCGCTCGCTGGTCCCAGCGACGTTGCCGTCGCTGCGGCGGCGGTACTGCGGACGGACAGCGGCGTTGGCGAAGAAGCCGGACACGCGAAGCGACAGCGGGGGCGTTGTCATATTTCTTTTAATTAACCAACTTAATTTAATGCATCTTCGGCCACCACTCTGGGGCCGCCCAAGACTGGATCGTGCCATGCGTCTGCTGCCGCCTCATCCCCTTTGCGTCTTCCGCTCGCCCGACGCCTCCTCTCCGTCCGTTCTGTCGCTGGCACTTCGCCTGGCGCTGGCCGGCGTCCTGCCGTTGGCATCGCCGGCGTATGCCGATGCGCTGCAGGCCGACGAGGATGCGAAGACCATGGATGCAGTGCAGGTCCGCACCTCGTTCCAATCGCAGAACACGCGCGCCATCGCCACCAAGCAGGGGGCTTCCACCATCGTGGATTCGATCGCCGCCGACAGCATCGGGCAGTTGCCGGACTTCAACGTCGGCGACGCGCTGCGCCGGGTCGCCGGCGTGAGCACGGTGGAGTACCAGGGCGAACCGCGCTATGTGACCGTGCGCGGCCTCAACGGCAACTACAACAGCATGTTGATCGACGGCTTCGCGTTCGCCAGCAACGATATCGGCAGCCGCCAGGCGCTGATGGACGTGCTGCCGGCCAATTTCGTTGATCGCATCGACGTGGTGAAATCGCTGTTGCCGGAAAACGACGGCGGCGCGATCGGCGGCGTCACCGATCTGGTCACCGAAAGCGGCTTCGAGCGGCCCGATGGATTGCTCACCGCCGCGGCCAAGGGGGGCGTCAACCTCATGGGACAGCGCTACGGCGGGCGCACGCCGGCCGGCGAAAGCGAACTGAAGTGGAGCAAGCGCTTCGGTGGCAACGACGAATTCGCGTTCCTGGGCGCGGCCAGCGTCTGGCGCCGCGTGATCTCGGTACCGCAGGAGGAAAACGGAAGCGGCCTGAACTGGTACAACGCCGACGGTACGCGCTCCGCCTTGGCCTATGGCGGCGTCGGCAACGCGGTGCCCAGCGAGCGGCGTTGGTACAACTACGACAACACCCGCGAGCGCCGCGGACTGACCATGCGCCTGGATTGGCAACCGGATGGCCCGCTCAGCGGCCATCTCGCCGGCTATCGCTTCCGTCAGCGCGAGACCTCCGACCGCGACGCCGAGGTCGCGCAGGTGCAGAACAGCGCGCGCCTGGTTCGCACCGGCGCCGACAGCGGAACCCTGGACAATCTCAATCAGCTTGTCGAACTGGGCCAATTGCGCTGGAAACGCGGACTGACCGGGCTCAACGGCGAACTGCTGGCCGAACTGCCGGCGCAGTGGCGCGGCGCACTGCGCGCCAGCACCTCGCGCGCCACGGTGGATAACCCGCAGACCTGGGACCGTTTCCAACAAAACCGCTTAGGCTACGCGTTCGACTGGAGCGACAGCCTGCCTGCGTTCACTGCACTCAACCCGGCGCTGGCCGACGACCCGACGCGCTACGCCAACCTCTATCACCAGCAGGAACGCACCCGCTACGCCGAGCGGGTCAGCGATCTGCAATTGGAATTGCGCCGCAACATGGACGAGGACAGTCGTGGATTGGGCGTGGCATGGGGCCTGCGACAGGTGCGTACGCACATGCGCACGTCCTTCCAGCGCACCACCTGGAGCGGGCTGCCCTACACCCTGGCGGACGTGCTGGGCGATTCGACCTGCGGGCTGGGCTGCAATACGCCGATGCTGACCATCGATCCGGCCCTTGCCGACGCACGCTGGGATGCCGTCGCCAACCAGGCACGTGGCGTGATGGACACCGCCGCGCAGAACAGCGGCAGCTACGCCGTGGACGAACAGGTGCGCGCCGGCTTCGTCCAGGCGCAATGGCGGGGCGAGCGCTGGCGCCTGGCCGGCGGCGTGCGCTTGGAACAGACCCGTTTCGGCAGCGACGGACTGCAACTGAGCGGATCGACATGGAGCCCGGTCAGTGCCGTGCGCCGCTATCGCAACTGGTTGCCGTCGCTCGCCGGCCAGTGGCAGACCAGCGCAAACGGCACCCTGCGCTTCGGCGTCTCGCGCTCGATCGGGCGCCCGCGCCTGGACCAGATGGCGCTGAACGGCGGCGTGCTGACACTCAGCAGCACGCCGCCCACGCTCAACCAGGGCAACCCGGACCTGCAACCGCGTCGCGCACTGAATCTGGATCTCGGCCACGACTGGACCTTCGACGATGGCGGCAGCCTGCTGTCGATCGCGCTGTTCCACAAGACCATCCACGATGAAATCTTCCGCTACGGCCAGCTGCAGTCCCTCGACGGCCAGCAGGTGCTGGTCACGCAGCCCCGCAACGTGGACCGGCCAGTGCGGCTGCGCGGCCTCGAACTGAGCGCGATCAAGGAACTCGGGCCCTGGCTGCCCGCGCTGAACGGCCTGTCGGTGAACACCAATGTCACGCTGCTGGACGTGGACTACCCGGTGGTGCTGGGCGACGGCAGCCGTACGACGCTGTCGGTGCTGCCGCAGCAGCCCAAGCATCTGTGGAATCTGGCGCTCAACTATGCGCGGGGTCCGCTGAGCGCCTCGCTGGCCTGGAACCATACCGGTGTGTTGTGGGACGACCGTTACCCCAACTACACCAACCAGTTGGAGTTCTATCGCAACCGCTACCAGCAGGCGTTGGACCGCGTCGACCTGAAGCTGGGCTGGCAGGTATCGCCCTCCGTCGCGCTGAGCCTGGACGTGTTGAACCTGACCGGACAGGGCTACGAGTACCGCATCGGCCGCCAGCAGGAATACGTGCAATCGGCCTGGAAGATGGCGCCGACCGTGATGGTCGGCCTCAATGTCAAACTCTGAGGCAAACCGCATGTCATCGTTTTTCGATACCAGCATCAGCCGTCGCCAGTTGCTGGCCGCGGCCGGCGCGACGGTCGTGGCTTCGGCACTGCCGGCGCAGACCATCTCGCCACAGCCGCCGGATGTGGGACGCAAGTTCCTCCGCTCACGGCGCCCGCTGCCGTTCCCCGGCAATACGTTCCTGGGCCATCTGCAACAGCAGGGCGATGGCTACCAGAGCTTCGACCGCGTGCTGGACATCTATCGCGAATTCTCCGAGCACCGCTTCGCCGACAAGTTCGCCTTGCTGCCACCGAGCAGCTATCACGTGACATTGCTGGGTGGAGTCAACGAGATCGACCGCGCTGGTGGGCCATGGCCCAGCGACATGGCGCGCGACGTACCGCTGAGCGACATCCATGCGACGTTCCTGGCACGGCTGCAGCAGCGCGACGTCGCGCCACTGGGCGCGTGCCGGTTCCTGATCGATCCTGCGGCAGCGAAGACCGGCCGCAACGACAATCTGCTGATCCCGTTGCGGCCCGCGGACGCAGCGACCGCGCTGCGGCTGGACGCCGCCCGCCGCGGCCTGATGGCACTCATTCGCCTGCAGCGCCCGGACTACGTCGACTACCGGTTCCACATCTCGTTGGCCTATCTGTGCGACACGCTCGATGAGGTCGAACATGCCGCCTATCGGAAGGCGGTACACGACTGGCTGGCGCGGCTCGCCGCGGCCGGACCGATCACCGTGCCGCGCTTCCACTTCTGCACCCTTCAGGACATGTACGCGTTTCGGACGCTGCAAGAGGTGTGAGCCGCCCAGGCGACGGACGACATCGGCATGCGAAACGCGCGGCGCGGGATACGCGCCGCAACGTCCGTCACACCGCTAGAACTTCACGTAAGCTCCCCCGTCAAGCAGGCACTTCAAAAGTAGAGCTTTCGGCGCACTTGTTGCGGTACTCGACCGGGGTCATTCCGCCGAGCGAATCATGGGATCTTGCTTCGTTGTAGTCGATCATCCACCAGTGGGCGGCTTCGCGCACATCGTCGAGGCAGGCGAAGAGATTCAGGTCGAGCACTTCCTCGCGGAACGTGCGATTGAAGCGCTCAATGAAGGCATTCTGATTTGGCTTTCCCGGCTGGATGTACTGCAGGGCCGACGTCCCCCCGCTTTCAGTAGCGTGGCTCTTTAGAGTCCGGGTTTCATCGTAGCGGCTTTGGCCGCTAGCTGTTGGGCATAGGCGGCCGGGGTCAGGCCGCCCAAGATCTTCTTCGGTCGCTCCTCGTTATATTCCCGTCGCCAGGTCTGGATCTCGGCGCGGGCGTGCAGCAGCGTCGGGAACCAGTGTTCGTTGAGGCACTCGTCGCGCAGGCGGCCGTTGAGGCTCTCGATGTAGGCGTTCTGGTTCGGCTTGCCTGGCTGGATCAAGCGCAGCTGCACACCGCGCTCGTGAGCCCACGTCACCATCGTCTTGCCGCAGAACTCCTTGTCGTTGTCGGTGCGGATCACCTGCGGCAGACCCCGTGTCAGCGCCAGCCGATCCAGCACCCGCGCCACGCCGTGGCCGGAGATGGCCCGCTCCACCTCGATCGCCACCGCCTCGTGCG
>NZ_AQOJ01000031.1:0-1033 GCF_000364685.1 Xanthomonas sp. SHU 166 | reverse complement strand
CGCAGGAAGGCGCCCAGCGCGCGGGCGCGCTCGCTGGCCAGGGCCGGGCCCGACGCAGCAGGCGCGACCGCCCGCTCCGGCCTTGAGGTGGAATGCGCGAGGTCCAGTTGCATCGTCTTCTCCACTTTTGCTGTGCGCCGGTGCCCGACGACGCCGCGTCGACAGGCGACGCAGGCGTGTCTGTCACGCCGACGGGGACGGCACCCCGACGCGACCGTCCGGGACACCAGGGAGGCAGCGCCAGTACCAGGATAAATGAGTCCTTGTACCAGTTTATCGACTCACCATACTGCGCGCCATAACCACGCCCTCCCCCGCCTCCGCCATGCCCGCCACCACCCCCACCCTGAGCCACCGCGGCCTCGGCATCCTGCTGATCGGGCAGATGCTGCCGCTGATCGATTTCTCCATCCTCAATGTCGCGCTCGGCTCGATCGCGCACACGCTGCACGCGTCGGCGACCCAGTTGGAGCTGATCGTGGCCGTCTACGGCGTCGCCTTCGCGGTGGGCCTGGCGGCGGGCGGCCGGCTCGGCGACAACCTCGGCCGGCGCCGCGTGTTCGGTGCCGGCGTGCTGCTGTTCGGCCTGGCCTCGTTGCTGTGCGGGGTGGCCGGTTCGGTCCCGGCCCTGCTGGCCGGCCGCATCCTGCAGGGACTGGGGGCGGCGCTGGCGGTGCCGCAGATTCTGGCCACCATCCACGTCAGCCTGCACGGCAAGGCGCACGCGCGGGCATTGGCGCTGTACGGCTCGCTGGGCGGCATCGCCTTCGTCATCGGCCAGGTGCTGGGCGGCTCGCTGGTCAGCGCGGACATCGCCGGATCCGGCTGGCGCAGCGTGTTTCTGATCAACCTGCCGTTCTGCCTGCTGGCGCTGGCCTGCCTGCGCGCCGTGCCGGAGACCCGCGCGGCACGGCGGATGCCGCCCGACCTGGCCGGCGCCGGGCTGCTGGGGCTGTTCCTGGCCTGCCTGCTGCTGCCATTGGCGCTGGGCCCTGCCCTGCACTGGCCGCCGGCGTGCCTGGCGGTGCTGGCC
>NZ_AQOJ01000030.1:0-11404 GCF_000364685.1 Xanthomonas sp. SHU 166 | reverse complement strand
AGGCGACGCGGCTGCTGCGCGCACGCGGCAGCCAGGTGGTGCAGATCCTGGATCCGCGGCTGGACCCGTGCCACTGGGACATCGTGGTGGTGCCGGAACACGATCGGCTACGCGGCCCCAATGTGCTGACCCTGCTCGGCAGCCTGCATCCGATCGACGATGCCTGGCTGGCGGCCGGGCGCACGGCGTTTCCTGCGTTGGGCGCATTGCCCTCGCCGCGCATCGGTCTGTTGGTGGGCGGCCCTTCCGGGCTGGCGCCGTGGAGCGAAGCACAGGCACAGGCCGCCTTCGCCGACATCGCCGCACAGTTGCGCGCGCACGGCGGCAGCCTCCTCGCCAGCGCATCGCGGCGCACGCCGCCCGCGGTGGCCGCAGCCCTGCGCCGCAAGTTCGCCGATGTGCCGGGCATGGTGTGGTGCGGCGCGGACGATGGCGCCAATCCCTACGCCGGCCTGCTCGGCTGGGCCGAACGCCTCGTGTGCACGCCAGACTCGGTGAACCTGCTGTCGGAAGCCTGCGCCACGCGCGTGCCGGTGCAGGTGCTGATGCCGGAGACGGCGCGTGGCCGCGCCCTGGATTTCCATCGCGCCTTGCAGGCGCGCGGGCGGCTGCTCCCGGCAGAGAATGCCGGTGACGCACCCGCCACCGGCATCGAACCGCTACGCGAAACCGCGCGGGTGGCCGCGCTGATCCGCGACCGCCTGGCGCTGGCCTGATCGGCCGCCGTGCCGGCGTCGCTGCCACGACGCCGACACGGCAACCGGGCCAAACGCGTCACATCACGCTATGTCAGGGGTTGCTCGGCGAACGCGGCACGCCGGCCGGCGCCGCATCCAGCGCGCCGATCAGCAGCCGCACCACCGGCGTGCCCACGCCGACCGTGTAGTTGTACTTGCCCTTGATCGGCTGATTGTTGTCGACCACGCCGTTGTAGCCGGGGATGCCGCGATGCAGCGCCTCCGGCCCATTGGCGGCCAGGCGGTACAGGTAATCGTTGAGATTGCCCTGGCGGCCCTGCTTCTCCACCAGCAGCGCGACCGCGCTGGCGAATTCCGGCGCGGCGACGCTGGTGCCGATCACCGCCGAGATACCGCCCTTGAAGTAGGTCGCCACCGAGCTGTCGCCCTCACGGCACGGCTGCGTCGCAATCCCCGGGCAGCCGCCGACCAGCATGCCGATGTCCGGCAGCGCGCGCATGGACGTGCGCGTCCCGCCGAGTGCACGCAACTGGTAGGCCGGACGCTGGAACAGGGCGCTGACGCCGCCACCGGCGCCCCAGTAGCCGCCGGCCAGGTTCGCGCCGACGCCGTAGTAGTCGGCGGTCTCCAGCGGATCGCCGTAGGCGCTTTCGCTCTTGTAGCCGGATTCCAGGCTGCCCTTCTTGTACGCAGTGAGCAGGTTGCCGCCGCCGACCGCGGTCACGTGCGGGCTGGCCGCCGGGTGTTCGACGCCGGCGACGAAGCGGCCGTCCTTGTGGTCGACCGCGTACTGCGTGTCGGCGCAGTCCAGGCCGGCGTTGTCGCCACTGGAGGCGACGAAGGTGATGCCCTGCGCGTTGCCCTGCTTGAACACCGCATCGTAGGGACGCAGCAGCGAGGTGAAATCCTTGCCGCCGTTGTAGGCCGCGGTGTAGTACAGCTCGCAGACGCCGAACGAGGAACTGACCACGTCGGCCTGGTTGTCCTGCACGATCTGCCGGTAGCCGGCCAGCACCGAGGCGTCGCTCAGGTCCGGGATCACGTACAGCAGCACGTGCGCACCCGGCGCGCCGCCGAGCGCCATCTGCACGTCGAGCGCGGCCTCGCTCGCCGCGGCGTCGTTGCCGTCCTGGAGGCCGGGCTTGGCGCCGGCCACGTAGTGGCGCGCGTACAGGGTCGGGTCGGCGTGGTTGGCGGCGTAGCGGCTGAAGTTCTCATGGTCGAACATCGCCTTGATGTCCGAATCCAGCACGTCGCTGCTGATCAGGATGGCGATGGTGCTGCCGGTGCCGTCGAGCCGGCGCTGCTGCCCGGCCGCGCCGGTGGTGGCCTGGTAAGACGGGTAGCCGTAGGCCTGCTTGAGATCGTTGTACCAGTAGGTGGTACCGCCGGCGCCGTAGCGGTTGGCGGGATTCTTGGTGGCCGCGCGCTGCCAGTTGACGTGCATCGGCGGCGCACCACGGGTCAGGCCGGTCACGGTCGCACCGCTGTCGCGCAGCACGGCGGGCAACTGCAAGGGCGCGGCGGCGGCGAGGTGAGCCTGGCTGCCCTGCTGGACCTCCGCGGTCAGCGGCACCGCGAACAAGCGCTCGACGTTGTTCGCGCTCGCACTGACATGCAGGGTGTTGCCCTGCTCGGTGACGTTCATGTGCGCGGCCTGCAGCGCGGCACGCACCTGCGCGACCTGCGCCGGCGCCGGTGCGAAGCGGCGCTGGAATTCGGTCGGCGTCAGCCAATGGTGATACTGCGGGGAGACCGGATCCTGGATATCGGCCAGCAACGCGTCCAGGCCGGCCTGATCGCGCAACGGCAAGTGCACGTCGAAGTTGACCGGCGCGGCGCGCAGCGTTGCGGTCATCGCCGCGATGGAGGCGTCGGGCACGGCATTGGCGGTGCCGAGCGCGGACAGCAGGGAAGCGGACAACACTGCAGCCAGCAAGGGCCGACGGCGGATGCGATCAAGCATGGGCGTCTCTCCGGGGGTAGAGCGAGTGGACGAGGCCATCGCGGCCTCGCGGTGGGAAATCGATTGCCCCTCCGCTTTCGGGAGGGGAGTTGGGGGTGAGGGTGTGGCGCGCGAAGTGCGTGCGTGGTTCGTTGCGACGAGGCTGCGCCCGCACCCTCATCCGCCCCTGCGGGGCACCTTCTCCCGGGGGGAGAAGGGAAACGCTGAGCCCCTCTCCCATCGGGAGAGGGGTTGGGGTGAGGGTACGGCGCGCGCAGCGCGTGCGTGGTTCGTTGCTGCGAGGCTGCGCCCGGCCCCTCATCCGCCCCTGCGGGGCACCTTCTCCCGGGGGGAGAAGGGAAACGCTGAGCCCCTCTCCCATCGGGAGAGGGGTTGGGGTGAGGGTACGGCGCGCGCAGACCTGTCGAGGCGAGGACCCAACAGCGCACGCGAACGACGCTCCGAGCGACGCGAGGGCACTGTGCTTCCTGCTCATGTCTGCACGCATCGGCACGTCGTCGGGCTTGGGCGAGGCGTGATCATTGAGGAGGAGCGCACTACAAAACTTTGACGGACGACGCCGTTTTCGACTTTGGAAACAGCATGTTTCGCCGGGTTTCCGACACATGCGCTTACATGTGTTCACCACTCGTCATGCATGGCAATCGACGACACTCTGTATCGAATTGATGTCGGCACGCGCTTGCCACGCCGCTTCTTCCGCGATGGCGCACGATGGCGCACCTGCAGTCATGGCGTGCCCAGCGGCCGCGACGCCAACGCCATGCCGCAGGACCGCTGCATGACAACCGCAACGCCGATGACGCCAACCTGCAACGTCGCTGTCGCATCGTGTGCGCACTTCCTTTACGAATCCCCCTTGCGCATGCCTCTCCATTCCTTGCTGAGCACGGCGATCCTCGCCGCCCTGTTGTCGCCCTTCGCCGCCACCGCTGCGGAGCCCGCCGCCGATGGTGCCGCGTCCGACGTGCAGCAACTCGATGCGGTGTCGGTGATCGGCCAGGGCGAGACCCGCCAGGTGCAGCGCATCACCGCGCAGGACGTGGCGGTGCTGCCGCCGGGCACCAGCATCCAGAAGCTGCTCAACCGCATTCCCGGCGTCAACGTGCAGTCCAACGACGCCTTCGGCGCCAACGAGGAATCGCAGACCATCAGCCTGCGCGGCTTCAACGGCGTGCGCCTGGGCTACACCCTCGACGGCCTGCCGCTGGGCGACAACGCCTACGGCAACTACAACGGCCTGAACATCAGCCGCGCGCTGATCGCCGAGAACTTCGGCGGCGTGGAACTGGCCTCGGGCATCGGCAGCCTGGGCACGGCCTCCACCAGCAATCTCGGCGGCACGGTGCAGTACTACTCCGACGACCCGTCCACCGAGGTCGGCGTGCGCCTGGCGCAGACCGTGGGCTCGGACAGCAACCGCCGCACCTACCTGCGCCTGGATACCGGCGAGCACAACGGCTTCTCCGCCTACCTGTCCGGCATCTACGCCGACGCCGACATGTGGGCACCGCCGGGCTCGCCGACCCACACCGCGCAGTTCAACGGCAAGGGCGTGTACCAGTTCGAAGGCGGCAAGATCACCGCCTTCGTCGACACCTCGCGCACCTCGCAGGCCGACTACGCCTACCTGTCCAAGAGCGGTCTGCACCGTGGCCTCGGCTGGGACTGGAACCTGTATGCGCCGGACTGGCAGCGCGCACTGGCCGCGGCCTATTGCGCGCCGGCCACGCGCAACCCCAGCCGTTGCGGCTACAGCGGCGGCGTGGACAACATCGACGACGCCTACTACCAGAGCCGCGCGCTGCGCAACGACGACCTGTACTACCTGGCCGGCGACTTCCAGCCGTCCGATGCGGTGAGCGTGCACACGCAGGTCTACCATCACGAGAACGAAGGCCAGGGCCACTGGTGGTCGCCGGGCCAGCCGTCCTACCCGGGCACGCCGCAGGCGCTGCCGATCTCGATCCGCAGCACCAACTACACCATCAACCGCACCGGCGGCATCGCCTCGCTGGGCTGGGACATCGGCCCGCACCACCTGGAAGCGGGCGTGTGGTACGAGCGCAACAAGCACCACGTGGAGCGTAACTTCTACTGGATCGACGGCCCGATCGACGACGACATCTTCCTCAGCAACCCGAACCGCCGGCTGTTCTCGCAGGACTACGTCATCACCACCAAGCAGGCCTATGTGCAGGGCACCTTCAAGCTGCTCGACGAGCGCCTGACCCTGGACATCGGCGCCAAGAGCCCGCACACCACCATGAGCGCGCGCGAGACGCCGGGGATCGCGGTGGAGTCGCCGGTGGCCAACGGCGAGCTGAAGGCCAGCAAGGCGCTGCTGCCGCAGGCCGGCCTGAGCTACCGCCTGGCCGAGGGCCAGGAAGTGTTCGCCTCCTATGCCGAGAACATCGCCGCGTTCCAGGGCGGCGGCGCCGGCGGCCCGCTGCTGGTGACCCAGGCCTCGTTCGACGCCAGCGTCGGCGCGCTGCAGCCGGAGAAGTCCAAGACCTTCGAAGCCGGCTACCGCCTGGTGCGCGACCAGTTCGAGGCCTCGCTGGTCGGCTACGACGTCACCTTCGACAACCGCCTGCTCTCGCTCAACCCGTGCCCAAGCATCCAGCAGGGCACCAGCCCGGCGTGCACCACGCGCTTCTTCAACGTCGGCTCGGTGAGCAGCCGCGGCGGCGAGCTGACCTTCATCTGGAAGCCGACCGCGCACCTGCAGTGGTACAACTCGGCCTCGATCAACCGCTCCACCTACGACGACAACTACGTGCAGAACGGCGCGGTCATCCCCACCGCCGGCAAGTCCACCGTGGACACGCCCAAGCGCATGTTCGCCAGCGAACTCAGCTGGACCTGGAACGGCTGGAACGCCAACCTGCGCGGCAAGTACACCGGCCAGCGCTACTACACCTACACCAACGACCAGGGCTTCGGCGGCTACACCTCCTTCGATGCCGGCGCCGGCTACGATTTCGGGGCGGTGTCGTTCCTGCGGGACCTGAAGCTGTCGTTGAACGTCACCAACCTCACCGACAAGCGCTACGCCTCCAACCTCACCTCCTTCAGCAACAGCGATCCGAACGGCCGCTCGCTGGCCTTCCACGCCAGCGCGCCGCGGCAGGCGTTCCTGACCCTGGACGCGCGCTTCTGAGCGCGTCCATCCTGTCCGCCCGCCCCCGAACCGGAACGCATGCGATGATCCGATCCACCTCCTGGTTGTTGGGATGCGCGATGGCCGTGTTGGCGACCACCGCGGCGGCCGCCCCGGCCGCCGCCCCGGGCGAGCACAAGCCGCTGGTGATCGGCCACCGCGGCGCCAGCGCGCTGCGCCCCGAGCACACCCTGGCGTCCTACGCCAAGGCCATCGCCGACGGCGCCGACTTCATCGAGCCGGACCTGGTCTCGACCAAGGACGGCGTGCTGGTGGCGCGGCACGAGAACGAGATCGGCGGCACCACCGACGTGGCCGCGCATCCGGAGTTCGCCGCGCGCAAGACCGTCAAGCAGATCGACGGGCAGCGCGTGGAAGGCTGGTTCACCGAAGACTTCACCCTGTCGGAGCTGAAGACCCTGCGCGCGCGCGAGCGCCTGCCGCAACTGCGCGGCACCGCCTTCGACGGGCAGTTCCAGGTGCCGACCATGGACGAGATCATCGACTTCACCGCGGCCGAGTCGGCCACGCGCGGGCGGCCGATCGGGCTGATTCCCGAGATCAAGCACGGCACCTATTTCCATGGGCTCGGCCTGGCGATGGAAGACAAGCTGGTCGCCACCCTCGATGCGCATGCCTACACGCGCAAGGCGCCGGTGGTGATCCAGTCGTTCGAGATCGGCAACCTGGAATACCTGCACGGCAAGTTGGGCAGCACCCATCCGAACGTGCGCCTGGTGCAGTTGCTGGGCGACCCCAAGGACCGCCCGGGCGACCAGTTGCGCAATGGCCCGACCTACGCGCAGATGGGCAGTGCACAGGGCCTGCGCGCGATCGCCAAGTACGCGCAGCTGGTCAGCCCCAACCTGCGCGCGATCGTGCCGGTGAGCGCCGACGGCGCCCTGGCCGCGCCCACGTCGTTCGTGGCCGATGCGCATGCGGCCGGCCTGCAGGTGATTCCGTACACGTTCCGTCCCGAGAACTATTTCCTGCCCAAGCAGTTGCAGGACGCGCGCGGCCCGGCTGCGGTGAATGCCGCCGGCAGCATGAAGGAAATGCGCGCGCTGATCGACGCCGGCATCGATGGCTTCTTCACCGACGACCCGGCGGTGGGCCGCGCGGCGGTGGATGGAACGGCGCTGCCGCGGTGAAGCCGAGAATGGGGAATGGGGAATGGGGAATCGCAACAGCGGTTCCCAGCGCGGAGTTCCATTTGTAGGAACGGCTTCAGCCGCGACGCGTGGAGCGTGGGGACACGTCGTGCGAAGCGGACGCATCGTCGGGTCGGGACTGAAGTCCCTCCCACAGTGCAGCCTCCCGGCAGTGCCGGTGCGGCGAAGTTGGAATTGGAGAATCGCAACAGCGGTTCCCATCGTGGGGTTTGCCACGATAGGAGCGGCTTCAGCCGCGACCACGCGAGATCGGGATACGCCCTGTCGCGGCTGAAGCCACTCCTACGCCGCACGGGGGCGTTGAGATCGTCCACATGCCCGGCATTGGTCATCGCGCGTCCGGGCCGCGATAATGCGCGCCCGCCGCCCCTGCCCCGATCGCCGTGCCGTCCGTTGCCGCTCCCTCGCCCACTTTCGCCGCGCTGACCCCGCGCGCGCTGCTGCTGTCCGTGCTGGCGATGGGCGCGGTGGTGTTGCTGTCGAACGTGCTGGTGCAGTTCCCGATCAACGACTGGTTGACCTGGGGCGCCTTCAGCTATCCGCTGGCGTTCCTGGTCAGCAACCTGATCAACCGCCGCTTCGGCCCGCGCGCGGCGCGGCGGGTGGCCTGGTGCGGGTTCGCACTGGCGGTGCTGCTGTCGATCTGGATCGCCACCCCGCGCATCGCCGCGGCCTCGTGCCTGGCCTTCATCGCCGCGCAACTGCTGGACATCACCGTGTTCGACCGACTGCGCCGCGGGCGCTGGTGGCGCGCGCCGATCGTCGCCACCACCTGCAGCGCGACGCTGGACACAACGATCTTCTGGTCGATCGCCTTCGCCGGCTCGACGCTGCCCTGGCTGAGCTGGGCAGCCGGCGACCTGGCGGTGAAGCTGGGCATCGGCGTATGCCTGCTGGCGCCGTTCCGCGCGCTGCTGTGGCGGATGGCGCCGACGCGCTGACGGCTGCGCCGCGCTTTGCGCAAGCGCGGCTTCACAAGCGGCCACGACAGACGTTGAACAGGCCATCGGCGGCGCACGTCCCGTGCGCCGCGCCTGCGACGAGACCATACCCATGCCGCACGACGTTACCCCCGCCCTCGCGCTGAGTGCGCTCAACGCCACCCTGGCGCAACTGCAGCCGGCCGGCACAGCGCTGGCCACGCTGACCAGTCCCACCGTCTCCAACCCGGCGTGGTCGTGCAATACCTTCGCCCCGCTGATGCTGGAAATGGTGCTGCTGCGCCGCGACCGGCCCTTGCGCACCACGCCGTACCTGGCGGATGCGGCGCTGCCGACCTTCGCCGATGGCGACTTCGTCAACATCGTGCTGCTGGGCGATCCGTCGCAGTTGATCCACAACGTCAACATCCTGGTGGCCGGCGAGCGGGTTTACCTGTTCCAGGCCTACCTCGAGCAGGTCGTGGACGTGGTGCGGGTGTTCGAGTCAGTGACCTTCCATGCGCTGTGGCACGACCTGTGCGCCGGTCGCGCCGGCCTGTGGAAGCGCGCCTACCAGGGGCTGTTCGGGGTGGATCCCGACCAAGTGGTGGACACTGATCCCGACGCGGCCTGGTTCCAGACTCAGTACGTCAGCGCGTAGCAATCGCGCCACCGCGGCGCGGAACGGCATGCCGGCGCCGATCGCCGCGACCAAGGTGGCGTGTTTGCGGATGTAGCGCGGCAGCGTGCACAGGCTCCCCGGGGATTGCAGACAGCGCAGGCGACCCGCTTTCTGCCGCGATTCGGCAAACGCACGCTGCCAGAAACGCGTGTCGCCTCCGCCATCGCACATGCACACCTGCGCCTGGCGTCAGGATGGCAGGCGCGCTAGCGTGCCGCGTCGCCGTCCGCACGGCTATCGACGAACACCAACTCCAGCGCGGCCGCGGCAGCGCGAATCGCCGCACGCGCCGCGGCGATCTCGGCCGTGGGCGCGGTCAGGCGCGGACGCCGGTCCAGCGTGCAGGCCAGGCCGGCCTCCACCAGCGTGGCATGCGCGGCATGCAGGCTGGCAGCGATGGAAGGCGACAGCCAGCCGCTGTGCGCCAGCGCATCGAGCAGCGCCGGGGTGTCGCGCGGCGCCAGCAGCGCCGGCTGCTGCGCGGCGCCGAGCAGCACGCCGGCCTGCACCAGGAATTCCAGGTCGACCAGGCCGCCGGCGCCCTGCTTGAGATCGAAGCGCGCGGCATCGCTGCGGTCCAGTTCGGCGCGCATGCGCGCGCGCATCTTGCGCACTTCCTCGCGTAGCGCTGCGGGCTCGCGCGGGCGTGCCAGGGTCTGCGCGCGCACCTGCTCGAACTGCTGCAACAGCGACGCATCGCCGGCCACGCCGCGCGCGCGCACCAGCGCCTGGTGTTCCCAGGTCCAGGCGCGCTCGCGCTGATACTCGCGGTAGCTGGCCAGCGACGACACCAGCGCGCCCTTGCCGCCGTCCGGGCGCAGGCGCACGTCGATGTCGTACAGGCGGCCGCCACCGGTGACCGCGCCGAGCAACGCGATCACCTTCTGCGCCAGCCGCGCGAACCAGCGCCCGCTCTCCAGCAGCCGCGGCCCGACCGACGCTTCGACGCCCGGCGGATGGTCGTACAGGAACACCAGGTCCAGGTCCGAGCCGATGCCCAGTTCCACGCCGCCCAGGCTGCCGTAACCGACGATGGCGAAACTGCCGCCAGGCACCTCGCCGTGCGCGGCGACCAGATCGGCACGCGCCAGGCGCAGCACCGTTACGACCACCGCCTCGGCCAGCTGCGCGAGCTGGCGCGCGCTGTCGAGCGCGGGCTGGCGCCGGTCCAGCGTGGCCAGGGCGATGCGGAAACTCAGCGCCTGGCGCGCTTCGTTGAGGCCGCGCAAGGCCGCTTCCGGATCGTCGCCGGCGGTGGCGACCGCGGCATCGCACAGCCGCTGCATCGCCGCCTGGTCCGGCATCGCGCCGTCCACGCGACTGTCGAGCAGTTCGTCCAGCAGCAGCGGATGCGCGGCCAGCCGTTCGGACAGGAAGGCGCTGCGCGCCAGCACGTCGACCAGCCGCGCCAGCGCGCTGGGTTGTTCGTCGAGCAGGGCCAGGTAGCTGGCCCGGCGCAGGATCGCCTGCAGCAGGCCGAGCACGCGGTGCAGGGCGGCATCGGCCTGCGCCGAGCGCGCCGCGGCATGCAGCAGCGCCGGCAGCACCCGGTCCAGGCGCGCACGCGCGGCATCGGAGAGCGTGCGCACGCCCAGCGACTGCACGAAGCCGCGCAAGGCCTGGTCGGCGCCGTCAGGGTCTGCGAAACCAGCCTCGCGCAGCACCTGCACCTGGCCAGCGTCGGGCAGGCCGCGCCAGTAGTCGGCCAGCGCATCGGGCGCCAGCGCGCGCTCGCGCGGCGCCAGCAGTTCGGCGAACTCGGCGGTGACCCGATCGCGCTGCACCTGCAGCGCTGCGTGCAGCGCGGCCCAGTCGGCATGGCCAAGGCCGAAGGCGATGCGCGCGCGGTCCAGCGGATCCTCCGGCAGCGCGTGGGTCTGCGCATCGCGCAGCATCTGCAGGCGGTTCTCCACCTGGCGCAGGAAGCGATACGCCTGTGCCAGCGCGGCGCCGTCCTCGGCGGCGACCTGGCCGGCGGCAACCAACGCCTGCAGCGCCGGCAACAGGCGGCGCTCGCGGAGCGCAGGTTCGCGACCGCCGCGGATCAACTGCAGCGACTGCACCAGGAACTCGATCTCGCGGATGCCGCCGGCGCCGCGCTTGATGTCGTCCAGGCGGTCGTGGCGCGCCACTTCGGCGGTGATCGCCGCCTTCATCTCGCGCAGGCCGTCCAGCGCGGTGTAGTCGAGATAGCGCCGGTACACGAACGGGCGCAGCGCCTGCAGCCATTCCTCGCCGGCGGCGATGTCGCCGGCCACCGCGCGCGCCTTGAGCCAGGCGTAGCGCTCCCAGTCGCGGCCTTCGCGCTGGAAATACTGGTCCATGCCGGCGAACGACAGCGCCACCCGGCCGGCCGTGCCGAACGGACGCAGGCGCAGATCCACGCGATGCGCGAAGCCGTCCGCGGTGGTCTCGTCGAGCAGCCGCGCCAGGCGCTGGCCGAGCCGCGCGAAGTATTCCTCGGCGGCCAGCGCCCGCGCGCCGTCGGACTCGCCGCCCTGCGGGTAGGCGTAGACCAGGTCCACGTCGGAGGAAAAATTCAGTTCGCCACCGCCAAGCTTGCCCAGGCCGAACACCACCAACCGCTGCACGCTGCCGTCGGCGGCGCGGACCACGCCATGGCGCGCGGCGAACTCGCCTTCCAGCGCCTGCAGCGCCAGTGCCAGGCAGTCCTCGGCCAACTGCGTGCTGCCGGCCAGGGTCGCATCGACCTCGTCCAGGCCCAGCACGTCGCGCCACACCAGCCGCGCCGAGGCGGCCGCGCGGTAGCGGCGCAACTGCGCCGGCCACGCCGCCGGCTGCG
>NZ_AQOJ01000029.1:0-2223 GCF_000364685.1 Xanthomonas sp. SHU 166 | reverse complement strand
GGCGGATCCGGCTGCGCCAGGTGCGCGAGCAGCGACGGCTGCCGGCACAGCGTGTCGAGCAGGAAATCGCTGGCCAGCAGCGCGCGCGCCAGCGCGTCCTCGAAACCGGGATGAGACGGCCACGACTGCGCGGCGACGGCATGGCGCAGGCGCGCCAGGCTGCGTTCGAGCGTGGGTTGCAGGACGTCGGGAACGGCGAAGGGAGCAGAAGCCATCGGCCGATGATGGCATCCCGCGGCGACCGCGGACAGGACCGCGGCGTGGATGCAATCAAACGCGCGCCGTCGGACACGGCGAGCGCAAGGAAAGCGTCATGATTGCAGCATCGGCCCCAGCCAGGGCGGAGCTGTCTGCGCTGCATACGAGGAACTTCATTCCGACGTGTCCGACGCTTGCTGGATCTCCCACCACCGCGCGTCGCGGCTGAAGCCGCTCCCACAGGTGAAGCACCCACATTCTCGGCAACCCCACGGTGCAGCAATGCACTGTGGGAGGGACTTCAGTCCCGACCCGACGGCGCATCCGACGCCGCAAGGCTGTTCCACCGTCGCGCGTCGCGGCTGAAGCCATTCCCGCACGGAACGGAAAATCCACGCAGAACGCAGCTTTTCAGCACTTTTCGCAACGTTTCGCAGACCTTGTCGCCAGCCCCGTCACGACAATGGTGTATCATGGCCGTCTCGACGGAGCCCCTGTGCGCCCTGCGCCGCCCGCTCCGTTCTTCGATCCTGCAGCGCCGTGGTGTTGACGCGGCCGTCCGGGATCGCCCCCGCAGACCAGTGCGGCGCCCGTGGCGCCCTGTCGTTCCGTCTTGCTTGCCTGACGCGTGCGGGCCGGGGGTCATCACCTCACCGTTCCAGGACAGGAGAAGACATGTCGGAGTTCCACGCCCATTTCGGATGGTTCAAGCGCCGCCGCCAACTGCAGGTGGAAGAAGTCACCGTCGTCGACAAACCCATGCTCAAGCGGGCCGTCGGCGCGGCGGCGCTGGGCAACGCGATGGAATGGTTCGACTTCGGCGTGTACGGCTACCTGGCCGTGACCCTGGGCCACGTGTTCTTCCCCAGCACCAACCCGACCGCGCAGCTGATCGCCACGTTCGCGACCTTCACCGTCGCGTTCCTGGTGCGCCCGCTGGGCGGGCTGGTGTTCGGCCCGCTGGGCGATCGCTACGGCCGGCAGAAGGTGCTGGCCGCGACCATGATCCTGATGGCGCTGGGCACGTTCTCGATCGGCCTGATCCCCTCCTACGCGCGCATCGGCATCTGGGCGCCGATCCTGTTGCTGGTGGCGCGGCTGGTGCAGGGCTTTTCCACCGGCGGCGAATACGGCGGCGCGGCGACCTTCATCGCCGAGTACTCCACCGATCGCAACCGCGGCTTCATGAGCAGCTGGCTGGAGTTCGGCACGTTGGGCGGCTACATCGCCGGCGCCGCCACGGTGACCGCGCTGCACTTTACGCTGAGCGATGCGCAGATGCACGACTGGGGCTGGCGCGTGCCGTTCCTGATCGCCGGCCCGCTGGGCCTGCTCGGCCTGTACATGCGCATGAAACTGGAGGAAACCCCGGCGTTCCAGGCCTATGCCGAAGAGGCGGAAAAGCGCGAGCACGATGCGCCGGGCCTGGGCGCGCTGTTCCGCGTCCACTGGCCGCAGTTGCTCAAGTGCGTGGGCCTGGTGCTGGTGTTCAACGTAACCGACTACATGCTGCTGACCTACATGCCCAGCTACCTCAGCGTCACCATGGGCTATGCCGAGAGCAAGGGCCTGCTGCTGATCATCATCGTGATGCTGGTGATGATGCCGCTCAACGTGCTCGGCGGGTTGTTCAGCGATCGCCTGGGCCGCAAGCCGATGGTGATCGGCGCCTGCATCGCACTGCTGGTGCTGGCGGTGCCGTGCCTGCGGCTGGTCGGCACCGGCAACGACTGGCTGATCTTCCTCGGCCTGATGCTGCTGGGCGTGGCGCTGGTGTGCTTCACCAGCTCGATGCCGTCGACCTTGCCGGCGCTGTTCTACACCCCGGTGCGCTACAGCGCGCTGTCGATCGCCTTCAACGTGTCGGTGTCGCTGTTCGGTGGCACCACGCCGCTGGTCACCGCGTGGCTGGTCGAACGCACCGGCGATCCGCTGGTGCCGGCCTACTACCTGATGGGGGCGGCGGTGGTCGGCATCGCGACCATGGCCTTCGTGCGCGAAACCGCCGGCCTGCCGCTGCGCGGC
>NZ_AQOJ01000028.1:0-8964 GCF_000364685.1 Xanthomonas sp. SHU 166 | reverse complement strand
GGCGGCGGCGGCGACCGAGGCCAGCACCAGGGCGGCGCAGGCCTGCGCCAGACGGGTACGGGCCGGCGCGGCGCGCGCGGTCAGCGGCCGCGGGGAGAGAGAGGAAAGCAGCATGTCGGATCCTTGTGAGCGCGCAGAATCGAGTCCGTTCGGCTTGCGCAGCAGCCCGCGACGGCATGCGCCATACGATGGCGCAGCGCGGCACGATATGTCGTCTGTGTTGCACCGCCATTGCAATGACGGCGTGGCTGCCAAGGCGCGACGATGCGTGACCGCATCACGTCACGCCACGCCGTCGCAGCGGACATCTACGGACCTCATGCATCGCGACGGCGAACTGCAGCCGGACCTGCAGGCCCGCCGCGACGCCATCGCCCCGCACCGCAGCGCCGAACTGCGCGCCGACCGCCAGGACCTGACGCCACTGGCTAAGCCACAGCAGGGCGTGCACCTGCTGCGCGAGGCGTTTCCCTCGGCGACGCCGATTCCCGGGGTGGTGGACGCGGGCACTGGGGAACGATAGGCCCCAGGATGCCACGCGCAAGCGGCGTGATTCAGGCCGAAGCGTCCGGTTCTGCGCGACGGTATGCCACGTGCTGCAGGGGCTGCAGCGGCTCCGGCATCGGCACGGCGACATGCACTTCTTCGAGGTCCCAGCTCGCCGGAAAGTCCGCGATCACCTCGGTGGCGGCGCACGAGCAGCTTTCGCGAGGCGTTTCCATCGGCGGGCCGTCGTATTCGAAGCGCAACCGGACCACGCGGCGCGCCTGGTCGGCCTCGATCGAGGCCTGCCGCAGTTGTGGGTGCACCTCACCGAGCAGGGCGCGCTGCAGGCTCAGCAATAGCGCGGTACGACTGCCGACGTCATCCATCGCGCTTCCCTCGTCTACGCCGGCGACGTCATTGCGTGCAGCGCTGCGCGGCAAAGTCCGTCAGGCGTCGGGTGAGCGTGCCTTCCTGCCACGCGATGTCGAGGATCACCCAGCGATCGTCCTGGCGACCGAGCACCAACGTATCCGTCCACTGCTGGTCATCGATGGCCAGACGGGCGCGCACCTGCGCGGTGTCGCCGGTGACTTGCGCGGTCGTCGAGACCAGCGCCGTCGGTTGGTCCGGCCACAGGAAGAAGGGGCTCTGGTCGAGCATGTGCGGCTTGACGTCTGCAGGCACAAGTTTGGCGCAGGCTGCCTCGTAGGCGCGCTGCGCCTCCAGCGCCGCGAACAGTTCCCGCCCCAGCAGATGCCGCACCTGCGCAACGTCGCCATCGGCGTGCTTGGGCGCGATCGCCCAGGCATAGAACGTCTGGACCGTGTGCGCCGGCGACTCGCCCGCGATGGCGGCGAACGCGCTCAGCCACAGACTTATCGCACACAGAACGCGCATTCCCCTCATGGATCGTTGCCACCTCGGGCCGCCAGATGCGGCATGGCGATCCTCGACCAGTGGCTGCGCGGCGTCAATGCGAGCGCTGCCTCGTGCGCCAGCGGCCGGCGTGGCCGCAGCAACCAGATGCCTAGGTAACGGGAGACATCCGATTTCACCGGAACTGCAACCACGTAGAGCGGCTTCAGCCGCGACAGGCTTTACCGGGAATGCCCGTTTCGGCTGAAACCGCTCCTACAAGGCCACGACACATGCCGCTAAATCGCAGTGAAAGCGTGTCACCAGGGCATCCTTCAGTCGCTGTCCACCCCGAGCACGCTCAAGCGCAGCGGCGGTGCATCCGGCCCGATCGGCGCATGCGCCAGGGTTCCGGTCACCCTCACCACCTGGCCGACACCTTCTTCGCGCAGGTGTGCGGCCTGGTCCGCGGTGACCGCCAGCCGCAGCTGGCGCACCTGCTCGTAGCGCGGCTGGCGCCCATCCGCCGACGCCGCCACGCACAGCGGCTGCGGCAGGATCAGTACGTCTTCCTGGGTCGCTGCCGCACCGGCAGCGGCGTCCGGATGCGTATGCGTATGCGTATGCGGGACAGTAGGCGGGGCGGCGTCGGTGGGCGACGGCGCCAGAATACCGGACAGGGTGACCTGAGTCGGGCCATACGGCAGGCAATGCCTGGGCGCCGCCATCAGCTCGGGCGAGGTGCCGATCAGCAGCAACGGGAACAGCGACAGGGTACGGATCGGCATGGTGGCACGCGGATGGAGAGGGACCGCCGAGCATACCCAAGCGCGATGGCGCGTGTGCTGCAGTCCGCGCCATCGCGTCGCGCAGCCCTACCGGCGGTCAGGATTCGCGTTCCACCACCACGTCGGTGAACCGCGGTTCGGCCGCGATCAGCGCATGCAGCCGCGCAAAGCACGGATCGTCGTCGCGCATCGCATGGCGGCCGAGCAAACGCTCCCAGACCGAGCGCTCCTTCTCGATCTGCAGCATCCAGGTATGGTTGCCATCGACCTCTTCCTCGGCGTAGGCACCGACCAGGTAGGTGCGCCCCTGGCATTCGGCTTCGGAGGCCCAGCCCCAGTCCTCCGGGTCCGGCTCGGACAGGACCATGGCGTCGCCCACACGCACGCGCAGCCAGTCCAGCAGCGAGCTGCCGCGGATCGGATTGATGGGATTCTCCGGCTCGGCGCTCACCTCGAGCAGACGGGAGCGGAAATGGATGACAGGATGCATGCGGCAGCTTGACTCTCGAACGATCGGGGGGGCGGACGCGCGCATCGGCGTGGCTGCGTCATGGCGCGCAGGCGCGGATGGGCGGTCCAGGAAGGTAACGCATGCACGGCCGCCCAGGTGGACAACGGTGCGGCACGTCATGTAACCCGGTGGCGGCCGGCATCGCCGTCTGCGGCACATGGGCATCTCTCGCAGCGCCCTGCCACCGGGGACCGACACCGTGGTGCAGCGACCGGCCGGACCCATTGCAGCACGGGCGCATGACAACTCATCGCATCTGTCGTAGACAGGCACGCGCGCCCAGATACGCCCAGATGCCGATTGCGACGGCAAGCCAGACGCTGGCGACCTTGCTGCAGGCCGAGGCGAAGGCCAGGTACGGAAACGAGTCGCCGGGAGGACCACCTTGCAACGACGCTGTGCCCCCGCGTTGCCAGAACGTCAGCCACGCCTCGACACCGCACCACAGCGGCAGCACCCAACCGGCGGACAGCAGCGCGATCGCGAGGGCGAGCAGGCGCTGCTTCATCGCACACCGCCAAGCGCCGACATCGCCACGCGGCAAGCAGCGTGGTCGTGCGACGGATCCGCAAGCCGGTTGAGCAGCCATAGGGCGATCGACCGTCGCGGCAGCCCTCCCGCAGTCATGGCGACGCAGCGGCGGCACAGCCTCACGGTGTTTGCTCCGGCTCCGGCTCCAGATCCGGCTCGAACGGACGATCGGGCAGGCGCTGCCCGCACCACGGACAGAACTGCACACAGATCGCATCATTGAGGTACCAGGTCGGATCCTCGCCACGGAACAACTCGAAGCCGATCCGCACGACCCTGTCCGGCTTGGTCACCGCCGCGAACATGCTGCTGCAGCAGTAGCGTGCGATTCGCTTGCGCCACACCACCCGCTCCGGGAACTGCGCGTCCATCCAGGCGGCGCTCCAGGCCTGGCATGCCGAGCACTGCGCCAGATGCGACAGCGCCGCGAAGGTTGGTGGGTCCGGGAAGTGCTCCTCTTCCACCTCGATCATGCACTCCAACGCCATCACCAGTTCGGGGCGCTCGTCGATCTGATCGCGCAGGGTCGACAGCGTGTAACGCGTAGTGAAGCAGGTGGCCGAGTGAGGCATGGGTAGGTGCAATCCGTTGCAGTCGACAGCAAGCGTAGCGCTGTGTGGCCGCTTCGGGGTTAAGTCCCCGCTGCCTGCCACAGCGCATAGCCCAACAGCCCAACGCCCACCAGAGCGAACCCACCCCAGAAGGCCGCCGCGTCGGCCGAGACCACGCGTGGGGCCAGGTACGCGCTGCGCTTGCCGGATTTGCTGCGCCGTTTGCTGCTCCACGGTTCGACACTGTAGTAGCCGAACGAGAACGTCGGCACCACGATCATGCCGACGACATAGCACAGGCCGTACAGAAAGATCTCCAATAGCGGGCGCAGGACGATCTCGGTCAACAGGCTTGCGGGCATGATGTCATCTGATCCAGACAGAGTGATGTACGGCGCCGGCCACGCCCCTGCATTGAGCCTGCATGCGATGCTCGCCGAGCGGCCGGTGGCCGTCAACGGCTCACTGGCTGCCGCTGAGCAACCGGTGCACCAGCTCGAATCCAAGGACCGACATCGACGGATAGCGGGCGTACTCGTCCACCTCCAGCATCCGCAAGAAGGTATCGCCTTCGTGCAGCTCCCCGGCGATGTGGAAGGTGAGCAGTTCCCCGGTATCCTCGGGCAGCGGCGCGCGGCCGACGATCTGCCATTCGCCGCTCCTGAGTTTCTGGGTGCCGGTGAACAGCAATCGGATGTCCTTGTCGCCATCGCGCACCGGCAGCGGCCGGGTCGGCGACGCGCCAAGCCTCGGTTCCGATGCCTGCTGTTCCAGCACACAGAAGCCGACCACCTTGCGATAGTCGCCCCGCGGCGCCCACAGCACTTGGCAGAGCGCGTACGTTCCCGCATCCGACGGGATCGCGAAGACATCGCCCGCCCGGTACTTCACTGCCATTCCACCGCCCTCTGAAATCTGGACCGCGGCAAGGGTATCCCTGCGGCGTGCTTGATGGCAGCCAACTTACAGGTCGAGGTGTTCCTCGGCGTCGATGTCCTCACCTGCCAATTCGCTCGCCACCGGTTCACCCGGCATGCACCACACTATTGCCCCACCTTTGGAGCGACTGTGATGCACAAGACCTGGCTGCTCGCCTTGTTGGCGGTTCCCGCACTGGCCTACGCGGCGCCGGACGAGGACACGGCGATGTGCCGCAACGGCGGCTTCCCCATGAGTACGGCCGGGTTCTCGCTCGCCAAGGTCGCAGTGCCGCGCCTGTACCTGCTCAACGACGACGACGGTTGCCCGGCCAAGGGCGAGGCCGCGTGCCGGCAGCGCGCCTATGTGGTCAAGGACGACACCGTGATCCTGGCGCAGCGCCAGGGCGGCTTCGTCTGCGCGTTCTACCCCAACAAGGTCGGGGGCAGCGCCGGCTGGGTGGCGGCGTCCAGCGTGCAGCCACTGCCGGCGACGGCCGCACCGAAGCCGCAGGCCTGGGTCGGGCATTGGCACGACGGCGACAACGAACTGCAACTGATCGCCAACGGCGACGGCACCATCACCGCCAACGGCGATGCCTACTGGCCCAGCGCCAACCCGACCCCAGATCAAGCGCCTGGTGGGCCGCACCTTGGCGCCGTCACCGCGCGCGGCTTTCCCGAAGGCAATCGGCTGGAACTCAGCCAGGACGACTGCAAGGTCCGCCTGCAGTTGGTCGGCGATCTGCTGGTGGCTTCGGACAACCTGGAGTGCGGCGGCGCCAACGTCAGCTTCAATGGCGTGTACCGGCGCAAGGCGGCGAAGCACTGAGGCGCGGTCTCTGCGGTGCTGGCGTTGCGTTTGATCCAGGCGGCGATCCAGTGCCGCCTGGGTTCTCGCTAGAAGATCGCCTCCCGCGGCTTCATTCCAGTTTGCGTCACAACCCCACGCTTTGCGTGACCAGGTCCGCAAAGACCCACACATCGCCCTTGTCGTACGTCTCGGGCGCTTCCGTTCCGCCCAGCGTCGGATACGGTTGCGGGATATAGATCTGCCCGGGCTTCAACGGGCCAAGACGCGCCGCGATCGCCCGTACATGGTCGCCGCGCAACACGTACTCTTCGAAGCCCGGATCGCGCAGGATGGCCGCCTCGAACGCCGCGGTGGACGCATGTGCGCCATACGACTTGCCCGCGGCCTTGAACGGATGCAGCACCGCATAATCCTGGCTGGCCGGATCATGCAGAAAGAAGTGGCCGAGACTCGAGTAGCCGACCACGACGGTATACGCCGGGAATGCGTCCGCCCACGGGCCGAGCACCTCGTGCGATTCCGGCGTGATCAGGTGATACAGCGGGACGTTCGTCGCTTCAGCGCGCTCTGCACTCTGACTCATTGGAGACCTTGCTGCGATGGCGCGCCAGGATACAAAGCCACGCGCATCCGCCTGCTGTCAGCGTGTTCACTTAGGCCTTGGCAGTGGCTCCGTAGCACTTGGCCGATCCATCCAGGAAGAACTGCACGTCGCGCTCGTCGCACCAGGCTTCCAGCTCGGCCTTGAACACCGGCCACAGGTCGCGCGCCCATGCAGGTGCACTCTGCGCCCAGGCATGCTCGGTGGGCGCGTAGACCGTGGGCACGCCCATCGGGAAATCCAGCACGAACTCGCCGCCCGGGCCGGTGCAGACGAGTTCTTCCTTCCAGCGGGGTTGGAATTGGAATGTGGTCATGCGTCCGTTAGCGGCAGATGGATGCGATCTCGCACGAACAAGGCACTGTGCCTATCTTCCGCCATGCTCAAGCAGCAGTTGCAGGATGGCCGGAGAAGCCATGCCGCGTGCAATTCCCGTTGGGGTCACCGACTCTCCTTCCGGAAGATTAGGATCTGCGCCATATTTCAGTAGCAAGCGAACGAGGTCGGCGTTGCCATTCCTCACTGCCAGTGCGAGTGGGGAGCTGAACTCGCCTGGAAGACGAACGCACTCCGTGATCTGCGCATAGCCACGACCGTTTGGGTCTGCGCCTCCTTCAAGCAAAATTTCTACCCCTGTCCAATCCTCGAACGCCACGGCCCTATTGAGGAAGTGATACTCGTACGCGGCCTTGCAGCGATCTTTGGCGAAGAGGTCTTTGGCATCGACGGCGGGTGGCAACACGCTGAGCGCCAACACGGCGAGTAGAGAGACCCTTTTCATGTTGCAAGTTGCCTCTTTTGACTCGATCCGCACGAACTGTCGTTGGTTTGAATAAGTTCCAGTCTATAGGACGGAACCACATGACTCCAATCAATACTCTTCACTACGGCTTCTCCAAACGACCGCCCAGTGCGCACAGGCCGCCAACAGGTTCCTGGTTCAGAGAGGCGCCAGTCCCAGCCTTCAGCTCAGCGGCACAGCGCTGGTTGACGACCAGGCGGTCGCGGATGGCTCACCATGCCTCACAACTTAATTTGCCCTTGTACATCCTACCGCGCATGGTCCAGGTCGTGTCCGGCCCTGCTCCCCTTAGCTTGAAGCTCGGTGGAAGCGAGGGATCGCCTGGATCGGTGTAGGTCAGGTCGATCCTGCTAGCGCTCTGATCCAACGCAACGACTTTGTAGGAACCTTGCGGAAGATTGCGTGGCCCATTCTTGTCTTGAATGAGGATCCCACCAATCTTGTCGTAGCCGAGAAATTCCAGATCCGGCACTGGTGCGCCGGGCGGCGCTTAGAACGCCCACATCGTACTGCTGGCCACGGCGGAGGACGCGGCCAGGAAAAGCGCAGTGATAAGGGCAAGTAGCATCTAGCCCTCCTTTGCCGTTAATGCCGAACGATCAAGCCCGCGAACGAGTACGGGTCGGATACGACACTTTAAGCATCGGTCACCAAGAGGCAACCGCTTCCCGCGAATATGCAACGAAGGGCAGCCTGCAATGTCAGGTACTCCGGCGGTGTCAACTGGAACACGACCGTGAGAATCCCCAAACCAGCCAGTGCCACCGGCGAATCTGGAACGAATGTAATCCGCGCGTGGCCAGGGCTGAGCAGAAACTGGGAGACGCCGCCGTAGCCCGAGGTTTCCTGGCCGCACCATTCGACATGATAGGTGTCCATCCTCAACGCCACGTCCTGCTCGTCGAACGAGAATGCACGCTGGAGCAGGAGATAGGTCGTGGTATCGAGCGCCTGGTCGGCGAAGCCGACAAGATGGCACTCCCCCTCTGGGTGTTCTACAGCGATGCTTCTCGCTTGAAGTACGAATGACGACATGCCGATGCTCGCTCCTCATTCGCCATATTCCACAGATTAGAAGAAGGCCAAGAGCGAACTCCCAAGAAAGCGCGCTCTGAGCCGTATTTTCCGCATAGGCTATTCAGCACGGTTGAAGCGGTTCATCGTGATCGCCGGCTCGCCGTTGATGTTCAACCAGACCACGGTTTCGGTCATCGTCTTGCCATCAGGGGCGACGGTGTAAGTGCGCGTCGTGCGCGGCATTCCCTTCAAGTAGAAGGCGGCGACCATCACGTTCGGCGCCGGCAGCCATACGGCCGTGGTGTCGACCGTCGGGTAGCCTTTGCTTGGGACTGCGGTTCCGTCTAGCGGATAAATGGCGACGGCATGGATGTCATGCCCATCGCCACCGACGATGTCGGCATTCGTCTGCCACTTGCCCTTGCCCACATCGCTGTAGGTGAGCGAGGCGCTTTTCGGCCGCTGCGCGGGCGGCGCCGGCATGCTCGCGACATCGAGCACCCATTTTCCGAGAAAGGGCGACTTGGAGGATTGGGCGAGCGTGGGCGCATTACAGACAAGGCCCACGATCAGCAGCAGTACGGCGAGATGCTTTTTCATACTTTCTCTCCAGCGGCTTAGGCGCATTGTTGCATAACCTCGACGTCCCCCCGCTTTCAGTAACGGGGCTCTTTAGAGTCCGGGTTTCATCGTAGCGGCTTTGGCCGCTAGCTGTTGGGCATAGGCGGCCGGGGTCAGGCCGCCCAAGATCTTCTTCGGTCGCTCCTCGTTATATTCCCGTCGCCAGGTCTGGATCTCGGCGCGGGCGTGCAGCAGCGTCGGGAACCAGTGTTCGTTGAGGCACTCGTCGCGCAGGCGGCCGTTGAGGCTCTCGATGTAGGCGTTCTGGTTCGGCTTGCCTGGCTGGATCAAGCGCAGCTGCACACCGCGCTCGTGAGCCCACGTCACCATCGTCTTGCCGCAGAACTCCTTGTCGTTGTCGGTGCGGATCACCTGCGGCAGACCCCGTGTCAGTGCCAGCCGATCCAGCACCCGGGCCACGCCGTGACCGTAGACAGCCCGCTCCACCTCGATCGCCACCGCCTCGTGCG
>NZ_AQOJ01000027.1:0-7823 GCF_000364685.1 Xanthomonas sp. SHU 166 | reverse complement strand
CCGGATGAACAACCTACTGAGAGATCACAGCTAGCCGCGCGGCAGCGGCAGGCCGGCGAAGTCCTTGACCGTGCGCAGCACGAAGCTGGAATTGACGTCGGCGACGCCGGCGGCGTTGAGCAACTTGTCCAGCAGAAACGCGGAGAAGTGCGCCAGATCGCGGACGTAGACGTGCAACAAGTAGTCCATGTCGCCGGTCAGCGCATGGCAGGCGACCACCTCGTCCCAGCCCTGCACGCTGTCGGCGAAATGGGCGATGCCACTCTGGCCGTGCTTCTCCAGCTGCACGCGCACGAAGGCCTGCAGGCCCAGGCCGATCGCCGCCGGCACCAGCCGCGCGGCGTAGCCGGCGACCACGCCCTCGGCCTCCAGCCGCTGCACCCGGCGCAGGCAGGCCGAGGGCGACAGGTTCACCTGCGCGGCCAGTTCGGCATTGCTGGCGCGGCCTTCCCGCTGCAGCAGGGCGAGCAGGCGCAGGTCGGTGCGGTCGAAGGTCGGCGATCCGGTCATTTATTGCTCTGCAACATGGCTTCTACGCAATAATCTTGCGCGCAGCGCGCCGATCCGTGCAACTTCGCAAGCCCATTGCGCGCCCGCGCGCCTACCATCGTGGCTATTCCTTTCCGGAGCGTCGACCATGGACACCGCACCGCGCCGCGTCGAACACCAGCAGACCGACAAAGGCTACGTGCCGGTCTACACCACGGCCGTGGTGACCCAGCCGTGGGACAGCTACAGCGCCGACGACCACGCCACCTGGGGCACGCTGTACACGCGCCAGCGCGAGTTGCTGGTCGGCCGCGCATGCGCCGAGTTCCTGCAGGCGCAGGACGCGATGGGCATGAGTTCGCAGGCGATCCCGCGCTTCGACGAGCTCAACGCGGTGCTGCAGGCGACCACCGGCTGGACCCTGGTCGGCGTGGAAGGGTTGCTGCCGGAACTGGACTTCTTCGACCACCTGGCCAACCGCCGCTTCCCGGTGACCTGGTGGATCCGCCGTCCCGAACAGATCGACTACATCGCCGAGCCGGACTTGTTCCACGACCTGTTCGGCCACGTGCCGCTGCTGATGAACCCGCTGTTCGCCGATTACATTCAGGCCTACGGGCGCGGCGGCGTCAAGGCGCACGCGATCGGTCCGGACGCGCTGCAGAACCTGACCCGGCTGTACTGGTACACGGTGGAGTTCGGCCTGATCGACACCCCCGACGGCCTGCGCATCTACGGCGCCGGCATCGTCTCGTCGAAGGGCGAATCGCTCTACTCGCTGGAGTCGGACGCCCCCAACCGCATCGGCTTCGACCTGCAGCGGATCATGCGCACCCGCTACCGCATCGACACCTACCAGAAGACCTACTTCGTCATCGACAGCTTCGAACAGCTGATGCAGGCGACCTCGCCGGATTTCACCCCGATCTATGCGGCACTGGCCGACCAGGCGCATCTGCCAGCTGGCCAGGTGCAGGCGCAGGACCGCGTGTTCCATGCCGGCAGCGGCGAAGGCTGGGCGGACGGCGGCGACGTGTGAATCGCGGCATTACCCGTCTCCGCCAAACCTGACGGAGACGGGGCAGGGCGCCGGGTCAGTCGGTGCCGTACTTCGGGTTGTAGGGCCCGTACAACAAGCCGCCAGGGTGGCCGGCGGACAGCAGACGCTGGCTGGCCACGTTCCCCATCTGATGCCCTTGGTCGGTGACCTGGTTGACGACCTGATTGATCGCAGCCGTCACCAGCATTCCGACCAGGCCGCCCCCGGCGTTGTTCTGATTTTCGCCGCTCGACGCCTGTGCCTGGCCCTGCCACAGCACCGTCCCGGTGCGCAGATCCACCAGCTTGGCGTTGGCCGAGACCACGACCACGCTGTTGATGATCTGGTAGACGGCACCGTACTTTTCCACGGTGATGTACAGCGCGGCGTCGGCGCCGAAGATTTCCCGCAACTTCTCCGGAGACACCGCCTGTGCTTCATCCGCCACGGTGATGCCGTTCTGCTTGAAGGTCTCGTAGACCGGCGCCACCGGCATCACGTAGTAGCCCGCTTCGGCCAGCGGCAACGTGGTGACCGACAGCACGCTCAGGCTGGCGTTGACGTCCGGTGCATGGCTGACCGGCGGCAAGACCAGGATCGACCGCGGCTTGCTGGCCTTGTACGCGCTGTAGTCGCGCGACATCGGCTGCGTCGCGCAGGCGCTCAGCAGCAGACCGAGCACGGCCACGCAGGCCATTCTTGCGACGTTCTTCATTGCGCGCTCCTCGCGTTGCTGGCGTTCTTCAACAACAGATCGATGTAGGTGCCGGACTCGGGATACTGCGTCTTCTCGGCGAGGAGTTCCTGCTGCGCTTTGGCATCGTTGCCGGTTTCGGCGTACAGCATGCCCAGATGCGCCTGCAGTCCCGGCGGCGGCCTGCGGTTGGCGGCCTGCATCACCTGCAGGTCCTTTTCCAGCGCCTGGATCTGCTGTTCCGGGCTACCGCCCTTGAAGTGGCTGTAGACCTGATCCTGGTAGCTGCCCCACTGGTAGAGCGAGGCGCTCTGGTGGGCGCAGCCGACCAGCGCGAGCACGGCGCAGGCACCAAGCCAGAACCGCGTGCGGACATTGAGGGTATTCATGTGCAAGGGTCCGTTGCGGGTCACTTGACCGGCTTCCAGGCGCCGGAGTCGATCGCGGCGGTGAGATTGTTGACAGCCTCGCGGATCGCCAGATCCAGGACTTTGCCGTTGAGCGTGGAGTCGTAGCTGGAGGTCCCGCCGAAGCCGACGACCTCGCGGTTGGACAAGGTGTACTCGCCGCCGCCCTGCACCGAATACACCACTTCGGACGTCGCGCTATCGACCACGTTCAGGCTGACCTTGGCATAGGCCTGCTGCTGCTTGCCACGGCCGAGAATGCCGAACAGCTGCGTATCGCCGGTCTCCTTGCGGCCGAACTCGGTCACGTCGCCAGTCACGACGTAGTCGGCGCCCTTGAGTTGCTGCGCCTGGCCCTTGATCTGCGCTTCCTGCTTGATCTCGCCCATGTTGTCGCGATCCAGCACACGGAAACGATTGGTCTGCTGCAGATGGGTGATCAGGATGGTCTTGGCCTGGCTGCCCAGGCGATCTGCACCATCGGAAAACAGGCCGCGCATGAAGGACGAGCGGTTGTCGAACTTGCCCACCGCGATCGGCGCGCGTGCGCCGGCGTAAGGCACGCTGGCCGCCGAAACTGTCTGCGGTTTGACGCTCTGATGGGTTTCGGTCGCGCAGGCCGCCAAGCCCAACGCAAGCGTCAACCCCATGGCCCCCTTGATCACACTGTTCTTCATCGATTGCCCCTTGTTGATACAGCTACGAAAAACCATTCGCCGGCGGCCCTATCCTTGCCCAGCGTCGCTGCATGCGACAGGCATGCACGACCGCACGCGGACGACGCGATCCAGGCCATCGGCGAGAGTAGGAAATAGGCACAGCGGAAGATCGATGTCGCTCCATGACCATCCTGCGCAGGGCAGGGAAAGAAAAATCCATGTCGTCCCGCGACGCAGCAGGACCCAGCTAGGTGATGTGTATCGGCGGCGCTAGGTGGAACTTTAGAAATTTTTGCGGGGCCGTCGCAATGCGGGCGTGCACGGGCCGTGTTGCTCGGTCGCCGGACCTGGATGCTGCGCCATCGCGCTGCGGCACACTGCATCGCGCCAGAGATCGGCCAATCCACAGCGGAGAATCGGCAATGCGCCGATCCCGGGCCACCGACGGCGACCCTACGCTGCGCAGCGAGCGAGATCGGTGCGCCACGACGCGGCCACCCCGGATTCCCGGATGCTCCCGCCCAACGCATGTTGGCGGTCCTGTGCGTCGGGAGAATCCTCATGCTCATTTATGTCGGCCTGGACGGCGATCAGGCGGATCAGCGCGGCGCCAAACTGAAAGCCTTGCAATCCCACTTCGGCGAAAACCAATCGCATGCGCTGACCCTGCTCGACGCGGCCTCACTATCGCCCAGCAACAAGACTCGCGGCAAGCGCTTGGTGATCAATTCGCACGGCAACGTCAACGTCTTCGCCGGGCTTGCACCGGAGGCATTCCTGCAGCAACTGCTGGCCAAGGGACTGGGCAAGGAGTCGTTCGAGGAGATCGTGCTGATGGCCTGCCAGGTCGGCGCGCAGAGCCAAACCAACTCCATCGCCAACAACTTCGCCAAGGACCTGAAGCGCTTGCTGGTCGGCCACGGCATCCTCGCCAAGCTGTACGCGCCGCGCGGCACGCTGACCTACATCGTGCACACCGAGCAGAAGCTGAGCCAGACGTTCTACGTGGTGGACAGCATGCATATTGCCTGCCCGGAGCGGAACTATCCGCTGGCGGAAGGCCTGCTGCTGGTGCAGTAAGTTCGCATGCCAACGCCCCGCAGATGCGGGGCGTTTGGCGAACACGCTACCGGACACACCCGCCTGGGCGGGCGCGACATCAGGCCGCGGCGGCGTCGGCCTTGCCCAGCACGCCGGCGACGAAGGCGCGCAGGTCGGCGTCCTTGGCGTTGTCGAAGAAGCACTGCTGGAAGCGGGGGCCGCCCACGGCCTGCTTGACCAGTTCCGGATCCAGCGCGCGCAGGCCGTCCAGGTAGGACTTGGCCAGGGCCTGCTTGACCTGGGTCAGGATGCCGGCGTTGGCCTGCTGCGATTCGCGGCGCTCGGCCGGGTAGCCCATGCCGCGCTCGCCGCTGAAGGCCTTCTCGAAGATGTAGCGCACGTTGATCTCCGCGCCCCAGCCGTAGCCCTTGGCGAAGGCCAGCGCCAGCGCATTGCCGTTGTTGACCTGGGCGAACAGGTAGGCGTCGGTCGGCTCGATGCAGTAGCCGCAGAACACGCCCGGGTGCGCGTTGAGCGACATCATCGCGCCCTGCCCGGTGCCGCAGCCGGCGACCACGAAGTCCACCGCACCAGCGTTGAGCAGCAGGCCGGCGCAGATGCCCAGGTGGATGTAGGTCAGGCGGTGGTCGGCGTCGCCGTCCATGCCGACGTTGAACACGCTGTGGCCCTGCGCGGCGGCGACGTCGTTGAGCTGCTGCAGGATCACCGGGTTCTTGGCGGCCTGGCTGAACTCGTTCATTAGGGCGATTTTCATTGGGGTCCTTTGGTGGGGGATTTGTTGGTGGGCAGGGTGGTTTGGTTGGGATGGGTCGGCGGCAGGCGTACCCTCATCCGCCCTTACGGGCACCTTCCCCCAAAAAGGGGGCCGAGGTCCCAAAGGGAGAAGGAGAAGCGTTAGCGGGCGAGCCAGCCGCCGTCGACCGGGATCACCGTGCCGTTGACGTAGTCCGAGGCGCTGCTGGCCAGGAACACCGCGGTGCCGCCCAGGTCTTCCGGTACGCCCCAGCGGCCGGCCGGGATGCGGTCCAGGATCGCCTGGTTGCGTGCGGCGTCGGCGCGCAGCTGCGCGGTGTTGTCGGTGGCCATGTAGCCGGGGGCGATGGCGTTGATATTGACGCCCTTGGCGCCCCACTCGTTGGCCAGCAGGCGGGTGATGCCGGCGATGCCGGACTTGCTGGCGGTGTACGACGGCACGCGGATGCCGCCCTGGAACGACAGCATCGAGGCGATGTTGATGATCTTGCCGCTGCCCTGGGCGATGAAGTGGCGGCCGGCGGCCTGGCACATGAAGAACGCGGACTTGATGTTGACGTTCATGACGTCGTCCCAGTCCTGCTCGCTGAAGTCCACCGCATCGGCGCGGCGGATCAGCCCGGCGTTGTTGACCAGGATGTCGAGACGGCCGAGCCCGGCCAGGGTCTCGTCGAGGATGCGCTGCACCGGCTCGATGCTGATCAGGTTGGCCTCGATGGCGACGAAGCGGCGGCCCAGCGCGGTGACCTTGGCCTCGGTCTCGGTGGGCGCGGCGATGCCGGCGGCGGCGATGTCGGCGCCGGCCTGCGCCAGCGCCACGGCGATGCCTTGGCCGAGGCCGGTGTTGGCGCCGGTGACCAGGGCGACCTTGCCTTCGAGACTGAACGGGTGGGTCATTGCGTGGACTCCTTGAGGGACTGCGGACGACGGGAATGGGAGCGGCGCGCGGGACGGCGGCCTACTTGAGCTGGCAGATGTCCAGCACGTGCATGTCGGTGTAGTCGAGGTTCTCGCCGCCCATCGCCCAGATGAAGGCGTAGTTGGCGGTGCCGGCGCCCATGTGGATCGACCACGGCGGCGACACCACGGCCTCATTGTTCTGCACCACGATGTGGCGCTGCGCGTCCGGCTCGCCCATGAAGTGGTAGACGCGGTCGTTGGCGCCGAGGTCGAAGTAGAAATAGACCTCGCTGCGGCGGTCGTGCAGGTGCGGCGGCATGGTGTTCCAGACGCTGCCCGGCTTGAGCACGGTCAGGCCCAGCAGCAGCTGCGAGGACTGGCAGGTGGCCGGCACGATGTACTGGTAGATGGTGCGTTCGTTGCTGGTCTCCAGCGCGCCGCGGTCCAGCGCCACCGCCTCGGCGATCGACAGCCGCTTGGTGGTGAAGCGCGCATGCGCCGGGGTCGAGGCCAGGTAGAACTGCGCGGGCGTGGCCGCGTCGTCGGACGCGAACACCACCTCGGCGCTGCCCATCGCCACATACAGGCCGTCCTTCGGGCCCAGCGGATACACGGTGCCGTCGACGGTGACGGTGCCGCTGCCGGCGCCGACGTTGATCACGCCCAGCTCGCGCCGCTCCAGGAACGGGTGGCCGGCGGCCGAGGCCGGTTCGGTCTGCGCGGGCAGCGTCAGCGCCCGCGTGCGCGGGGCGGCGCCGCCGAGCACGAAGCGCTCGTAGTGGGTGTACTTCAGGGTCACCGCGTCGTCGACGAACAGGCCATCGAGCAGGTACAGGTCGCGCAGCTGGTCGTTGCTGGCGCCCTTGATCGCGTCGGGATGGGTCGCGTAGTGGGTCTTGCAGTACAGGGACATGGGGCGCTCCAAGGCAGGCGACGGCGTGTGTCAGCCCGCCACGGAGGACAGTCTAGCGGGTCTGGTAAACCGGTGTCATTCCGCAGTGCACGAAGGGCGGGGATTGGGGAGTCGGGATTGGGGATGAAAGGCACTGCGCCGCAGGGCGGCGCAGCGGCTCAACGCGGCAGCGGCTCACCGACGTCGATGCGGTTGCCGTCGGGGTCGGCGAAGACGAAGCAGCGCAGGCCGAAGTCGGCATCGCGGAGCGCCTTGATGATGCGCACGCCCTGCGCCTGCAGGCCGTCGTACAGGGCCGCGGCGTCGTCGACGATCAGGTGGGCGACGTTGCTGGTGCTGCCGCGGTGGTCGGGACGCAGGGTCAGGTGCAATTCGGCGGCGTCCTTCTTCAGGATCACGAAACCGACCGGATTGCCGTTCTGGAACACGCTGCGGAAGCCCAGGAGCTCGGTGTAGAAGGCGACGGCGCGGGCGATCTCGGCGACGGGCACGGTCGGCGCCAGGCGGCCGAAACGGACCGCGACGGGGGCGGGGATGGGGGACGACATGGCGAAGGCTCCTCGCAGGAAGGCCGCGCGGTCCGCCCGGGCGGTGCCGGAACGGAACGGGCCTTCGATGGGCGGAGCGGTGTCCGCACGGTCGGCGGCAGTGTAGACCGTTTGCGGCGAGTCGGGAGGCGGTGGGGGACACGTGCCCTGGCCGACATGTGGGTGCGACGCATGGATGGCGTTGAAACGCGCACGCCCCACGGTCAGCGGGCGCTTCACTGCTGCCTGGGAACGGCTCCCGGTCTGCCGGGAATCGTTCGCCGCGGCAGTTCGGTTCGTGCGCGTCGCGGCTGAAGCCGCTCCCACCGGAATGCGCTGGGCCTCCCTGTGGGAGGGACTTCAGTCCCGACGACGGAGGG
>NZ_AQOJ01000026.1:0-3597 GCF_000364685.1 Xanthomonas sp. SHU 166 | reverse complement strand
CCCGCCGCGCGCTGCAGCGACGCGGCCAGGCTGCCCATCGCCTGCGCATGCCCGCGCAAGGCCAGGGCGGCATCGGTGGGCAGCAGGCCGGTCTGCGAGCGCACGAACAGCGGCACCGCCAGCGCCTGTTCCAGCGCCGCCACGTGCCGGCCGACCGTGGGCTGGGTCAGCCCTAGCGCGCGTGCCGCCGCCGACAACGAGCCCTCCTCCAGCACCGCCAGGAAGGAGCGGTAGAGTTCCCAGCCGATCGTATTGTCCATACAGAAATGTATAGCTGGTTGGCGCTCTTCGCCAATTTTCTTCTGCGGCACCCGCACCGAGACTGAGCGCCGACCCCGACGGAGCGCTGCCATGTCCTCTTCTTCTTCCACGGCCCTGGTGCTGGGCGCCAGCGGCGGCATCGGCGGCGAACTGGCGCGGCAGATGCGCGACGCCGGCTGGCAGGTACGCGCCCTGCAGCGCGGCCTCGCCCACCCCAGCGTGGAGCGCGACGGCATCCACTGGCACCACGGCGATGCGCTGCGACAGGCCGACGTGCGGCAGGCGGCCAAGGGCTGTGCGGTGATCGTGCATGCGGTGAACCCGCCCGGTTACCGGCGCTGGTCGGAGCTGGTGCTGCCGATGATCGACAACACCGTGGCCGCGGCCATCGCCGAGCGCGCCACCGTGGTGCTGCCGGGCACGGTCTACAACTACGGCCCGGACGCCTACCCGGCGCCGGACGAAGACGCGCCACAGGCCCCGGTCACCCGCAAGGGCGCGATCCGGGTGGAGCTAGAGCGGCGCCTGCAGGCCGCGACCGCACGAGGCGCACGCGCCATCGTGGTGCGCGCCGGCGACTTCTTCGGCCCGCGCGTGGGCAACAGCTGGTTCGCGCAGGGGCTGGTGCGACCGGGACGGCCGGTCACGACGGTGACCCTGCCGGGCGATCCAGGTGTCGGCCACCAATGGGCCTACGTGCCGGACGTGGCGCGGACCATGCTGGCGCTGCTGCAACAGCGCACGCGCCTGCCGGCGTTCGCCCGCCTGCACATGGACGGGCACTGGGACGCCGACGGCACGCAGATGGCCGCGGCGATCGCGCGGGTGGCGCAGCGCCATGGCCTGGCGCCGCCGCGCACGCGCCGCTTTCCGTGGCCGCTGCTGACCCTGGCCCAGCCGTTCTGGCCGCTGGCGCGCGAACTGCACGAGATGCGCCCGCTGTGGCGGCACCCGCTGCGCATGCGCAATGCGCGGCTGCTGGAACTGCTCGGCGAAGAACCGCATACGCCGCTGGACGTGGCGGTGGAGGCGACGCTGCAGGGGCTGGGCTGTCTGCCGGCGGCGACACCATCGACATGACGCCGATGTGTACGTAGGCGCGGCTGACGCCGCGCCTACGAAGATCCACGCAAATGGAGCGCAAGATCGCCGCCTGTACAGGAGCGACTTCAGGGCACCTCGAATGACGCATCATTGCCGCGGCTCGGCATGATGTCCTGTCTCGATGGCAGGAGCGGCTTGAACCGCTCCTCCCCAAGGCCTTCGCCGCTGCTGGAGGTGCACTTCAGTCGCGACAGGGCCTTCCGGAGAAAAGCGTCGCGACGGCGGTGTCTCTGACAGCCAGGCGCCGGGTCAGCGCGCCTCGCGCAGCCAGCGCGCCACCTGCGGCGCGAAGTAGGTCAGCACGCCGTCGGCGCCGGCGCGCTTGAACGCCATCAGCGACTCCAGCACGCAGGCGCGCTCGTCCAGCCAGCCGTTGCCGATCGCTGCCTTGAGCATCGCGTACTCGCCGCTGACCTGGTAGGCGAAGGTCGGCACGCGGAATTCGTCCTTCACCCGCCGCACCACGTCCAGGTAGGGCATGCCGGGCTTGACCATCACCATGTCCGCACCTTCTTCCAGGTCCAGCGCGATCTCGCGCAGGGCCTCGTCGCCGTTGGCCGGATCCATCTGATAGGTGGTCTTGTCGGCCTTGCCGAGGTTGCCGGCGCTGCCCACCGCCTCGCGGAACGGCCCGTAGAAGGCCGAGGCGTACTTGGCCGAGTAGGCCATGATGCGCACGTGCAGGTGCTCGTCGGCATCCAGCGCGCGGCGGATCGCGCCGATGCGGCCGTCCATCATGTCCGACGGCGAGACGATGTCCACGCCGGCCTGCGCATGCGACAGCGACTGCCGCACCAGCGCCTCGACGGTGATGTCGTTGAGCACGTAGCCGCGGTCGTCGATGATGCCGTCCTGGCCGTGGCTGGTGTACGGATCCAGCGCCACGTCGGTCATCACCCCCAACTCCGGGAAGCGCGTCTTCAGCGCGCGCACCGCGCGTTGCGCCAGGCCGTCCGGGTTCCAGGCCTCGGCAGCGTCCAGCGACTTGCCGGCCGGGTCGATCACCGGGAACAGGTCGATCACCGGGATGCCCAGTTCCAGCGCGGCCTCTGCCTCTTTCAGCAGTTCTTCGATCGACAGCCGCTCCACGCCCGGCATGGACGCGATCGGGGTGCGCCCGGGCACGTCGTGCACGAACACCGGCCAGATCAGGTCGTCGACGGTGAGGGTGTGTTCGCGCATCAGGCGGCGCGAAAAGGCATCGCGGCGCATGCGCCGGGGGCGATAGTGGGGATGGGCCACGTGCAGGCTCCTGGGTGGGCGGATGTTGGGAGGCCGCGCCAGTCGCGCGGCCGATGCCGCCAGGCACCGCAGGCCGCGCCGCCGGCACCGGCGTGAACGCGAGGCGGCCCGCGCGCGGACCGCCGTCGGCTGGGCATGTTACTCGCGCCGACGCGGTGCGCAGCGCGACATGCTGCAACACAGCATGCCGGTCGCCCGGCACGCAGGTCAGATCACCCCGCCGCCCAGGCTCAACCGGATCACCCCGACCACGATCACCAGCGCATTGAGCATCAGGCCGGTCTTGGCGCGGCCGCGGTTGGGCGCCGCGGTGAACAGCAGCCCGATCGCGGCGATCAGCGCGCCGACCGCGGCGAACGGGATCAGGAACCAGTTGCCCCAGCCGAGCAGCGGGATGAAGGCCAGGATCATCCACAGCAACGCCACGATGCCCCACAGCAGACTGATCAGGCCCATGCCGGCCTCCGTGCGAATGTGAGCCTGCACCATAGCGCGCGGCGAACGCCAGGCAACCCAACTCTTGGCACGGGGATCACGGCGGCCCTGCGAGGGTGCGACAGCGGCGGGTTCGGCACGATTCACCCGGCCCGCCTATGATCGCGTGAGATCCGAATACGGGGGTAAGGCCATGAACATCCGACCGCTGTTGCCGCTGGCGCTGCTGCTGGCCCTGGCCGGCTGCGCCAGTTCCTCGAAAGTGATGGTCGGCGCGGCGCGCCCGCCGATCGACCCGGCACTGGTGCAGATCTACTCCGCGCCGCCGCCGGGGGCGGTGGATATCGCCCAGCTCGAAGCCTCCAGCGCGGCCGGCTTCGGCACCCAGGGCCAGACCGACGCGGCCGTGGACCGGCTCAAGCGCGACGCGGCCAAGCTCGGCGCCAACGGCGTGGTGCTGATGGGCGTGGGCTCGCAGCGCTCCGGCGGCGGCCTGTCGGTCGGCGCGGGCAGCTACGGCGGCCACGTCGGCGGCGGCCTGGGCATCGGCATCCC
>NZ_AQOJ01000025.1:0-11138 GCF_000364685.1 Xanthomonas sp. SHU 166 | reverse complement strand
GCGCTGCGCGCGCAGCAGACCCTCAACGCGCTGACCGGCGCCACCCATGCCGCGGCCTGGGCCGACGCGCGCGGCGAGCTGCAGCTGATCCGCGAGGACGTCGGCCGCCACAACGCGCTGGACAAGCTGATCGGCGCGCTGGCCGGCGCCGGCCTCGACCCGGGCGCCGGCTTCGCCGTGGTCACCAGCCGTGCCAGCTACGAAATGGCGATGAAGGCCACGCAGGCCGGTATCCCGTTGCTGGCCGCCATTTCCGCACCGACCGCGCTGGCCATCGCGCTCGCCGACAGCGCCGGCCTCACCCTGATCGGCTTCGCCCGCGATCACGATTACGTCGTCTACAGCCATCCGCAGCGCCTAGCGCACACAGAACCCGCCGGAGAGCCCGCATGAGCAAGAAGACCATCCAGCCCTACACGCAACCGGCCGGCGGTTGGGGGGCGTTGCGCGCGGTGGCCAAGCACCTGATGGAGCAGGACGTGGCGGTGCAGGGCGCCAAGACCCTGCTGCACGTCAACCAGCCCGACGGCTTCGACTGCCCCGGCTGCGCCTGGCCCGACCGCGACCACACCTCCACCTTCGAATTCTGCGAGAACGGCGCCAAGGCGGTGGCCGCCGAATCCACCGCACGCCGCGCCACCCCCGAGCTGTTCGCCCAGCACAGCGTCGCGCAACTGGCCCGCTACAGCGACTACTGGCTGGAAGGGCAGGGCCGGCTGACCCAGCCGCTGCGCTACGACGCCGACACCGACCACTACGTGCCGATCGACTGGGACGACGCGTTCGCGCTGATCGCCCAGCACCTCAACGGTCTGGCCTCGCCGAACGAGGCGATCTTCTACACCTCCGGCCGCACCAGCAACGAGGCCGCGTTCCTGTACCAGCTGTTCGTGCGCGAGTTCGGCACCAACAACTTCCCGGACTGCTCCAACATGTGCCACGAGCCGTCCGGCACCGCGCTCAAGGCGCAGATCGGGGTCGGCAAGGGCACCGTGTCGCTGCAGGATTTCGAACTGGCCGATGCGATCTTCATCTTCGGCCAGAACCCCGGCACCAACCATCCGCGCATGCTCGGCGAACTGCGCCAGGCGGCCAAGCGCGGCGCGGCGATCGTCTCGTTCAATCCGCTGCGCGAACGCGGCCTGGAGAAGTTCGCCGATCCGCAGGACAAGCTGCAGATGCTGCACAACGGCTCCACGCGCATCTCCTCGGACTATTTCCAGCTCAAGATCGGCGGCGACCTGGCGGCGGTGAAGGGCATCATCAAGCACGTGCTGGAGCGCGACGCCGAGGCGGCCAGCGGCGGCCAGCCGCGGCTGCTGGACCTGGAGTTCATCGCGCGCCACACCGTCGGCTTCGAGGCCTTCGCCGCCGAGGTCGCGGCCGAGCCGTGGGACACCATCGTCGAGGAGTCCGGGCTGAGCGAGGCCGAACTGCGCAAGGCCGGCGAGATCTACCTCAAGGCCGAGCGGCTGATCGCCTGCTGGGGCATGGGCATCACCCAGCACAAGCATTCGGTGGCGACCATCCAGATGATCGCCAACCTGCTCCTGCTGCGCGGCCATCTGGGCCGTCCCGGCGCCGGCGCCTGCCCGGTGCGCGGCCACAGCAACGTGCAGGGCGACCGCACGATGATGATCTACGAGAAGCCGCCGGAAGCGTTCCTGGACCGGCTGCAGGCGGTGTTCGGCTTCGCCCCGCCGCGCGCGCCCGGTTACGATACGGTCGGTGCGATCGAGGCGATGGCCGACGGCCGCGCCAAGGTGTTCTTCGCCATGGGTGGCAACTTCGCCACCGCCACCCCCGATACCGACGCGACCCATCGCGCGCTGCGCCGCTGCGATCTCACCGTGCACGTCACCACCAAGCTCAACCGCAGCCATTTGGTGCATGGCCGCGACGCGCTGATCCTGCCGTGCCTGGGCCGCACCGAGATCGACATCCAGGAGGGCGGGCCGCAGCACGTCAGCGTCGAGGATTCGATGAGCATGGTGCACCTGTCCGGCGGCATCAATCCGCCGGCCTCGCCGCAGTTGCTGTCCGAGCCGGCGATCGTGGCGCGGCTGGCCGAGGCCACGCTGGGGGCGCGCAGCGCGATACGCTGGCGCTGGCTGGTGGCCGACTACGACCGCATCCGCGACCTGATCGGGCAGATGTTCGACGACTTCGCCGACTTCAACGCGCGGGTGCGGGTGCCGGGCGGCTTCCGCCTGTCCAACGGCGCGCGCGACCGCGAATGGGACACGCCGGAGGGCCGCGCGGTGTTCAAAGTGCATGCGGTGCCCACCGACAATCCGATCCACCGCGCGCGCCGTCAGCATCCCGGGCAACTGGTGTTCACCCTGGCGACCACGCGCTCGCACGATCAGTACAACACCACCATCTACGGCCTGGACGACCGCTACCGCGGCGTGTTCGGCGAGCGCCGCGTGCTGTTCATCAATGCCGCCGACATCGCCGACCTGGGCATGCGCGCCGGCGACTGGGTGGACCTGCACAGCCTCTGCGAGGACGGCGTGCCGCGCCAGGCCAAGCGCTTCCTGCTGGTCGAGTACAACATCCCGCGTGGCTGCCTGGCGGCCTATTACCCCGAAACCAATGCGCTGGTGCCCTTGTCCAGCTTCGCCGACGAGGCGCGCACGCCGACCTCCAAGTCGATTCCGGTGGTGGTCACCGCGCATCTGGCCGACGCCGCCGCGGCGGCGCCGCGCGACATCGGTGTGGCGCTTGTCCGCTGATCCGCTGCTGACCGCGCGGTTGTTGCACCTGTTGGCCGAGGCGCCGGAGGGCATGGCGCTGGCGCGTGTGTGCAAGCGCCTGGACGTGCGCATGAGCGTGCTGCTGCGCACGCTGGCCTGGCTCGGCGATGCCGAACTCGCCGGGCAGCCGGGGCCGGGCTGGGTGCGGGTGGAACGTCGCGGCGAACGCGAGCTGGCAGTGCTGACCGCTGCCGGTCGCGCGCAGTTGCCTTCCTGAGTGGCGGCGTGGCGGCGGGAGACAAGCCGTGACCGGGCTGCCATGATCTGACGGCTTTCCCGTCGATGTCGCCTCCATGACCGTTGCCGCGTCTCCCGTTCCGCCCGTCAACTCGCCGCGTCGCGTGCTGCTGGCCAGCCTGGTCGGCACCACCATCGAGTTCTTCGACTTCTACATCTACGCCACCGCCGCGGTGCTGGTGTTCCCCAAGCTGTTCTTCCCCGAAGGCGATGCCGATGCGGCGCAGTTGCAGTCGCTGGCGACCTTCGCCGTGGCCTTCGTCGCGCGGCCGTTGGGATCGGCGCTGTTCGGCCATTTCGGCGACCGCATCGGCCGCAAGGCCACCCTGGTCGCGGCGCTGCTGACCATGGGCCTGTCCACCGTGCTGATCGGCCTGCTCCCCGGCTACGACCGGATCGGCCTGTGGGCGCCGGTGCTGCTGGTGCTGTGCCGCTTCGGCCAGGGCCTGGGCCTGGGCGGGGAGTGGGGCGGGGCGGTGCTGCTGGCCACCGAGAACGCGCCGCCGGGCAAGCGCGCCTGGTACGGCATGTTCCCGCAGCTGGGCGCGCCGCTGGGCTTCCTGCTGTGTTCGGGCATCTTCCTGCTGCTGGGCGCGCTGCTGGACGAGGCGCAGTTCCTGCGCTGGGGCTGGCGCATTCCGTTCGTCGCCAGCGCCCTGCTGGTGATCACCGGGCTGTGGGTGCGCCTGCGCATCCACGAGACCCCGGACTTCCAGCGCGCCCTGGACCGCAACGAGCGCGTGCGCCTGCCGATGCAGACGGTGCTGTCGCGGCACGTCGGCGCGACGGCGCTGGGCACGTTCGCGGTGCTGGCGACCTTCGTGCTGTTCTACCTGATGACGGTGTTCGCGCTGGGCTATGGCACCACCACGCTGCACTACAGCCGCGAGCAGTTCCTGCTGCTGCAGATGGTCGGCATCCTGTTCTTCGCCGCCGGCATCCCCTTGTCGGCCTGGTACGGCGACCGCCGCGGCACGCGCCCGGCGATGCTGGTGGCCAGTGTGGCCATCGTCGCGTTCGGGCTGCTGTTCGCGCCGCTGTTCCAGGCCGGGCAGCCCTGGCTGGTGCTGGGCTTCCTGGCGCTGGGGTTCTTCTTCATGGGCCTGACCTACGGCCCCTGCGGCACGCTGCTGGCCGAACTGTATCCGGTGCCGGTGCGCTACACCGGCGCCTCGCTGGCGTTCAACCTGGCCGGCATCGTCGGCGCGGCGCCGGCGCCGTACGTGGCGGTGTGGCTGGCCACGCACTACGGCCTGCCGTGGGTGGGCTACTACCTCAGCGCGGCGGCGCTGCTGACCTTGCTGGCCCTGCTGGCGATCAGGCGGCCGCGTCGCTGAGCGCCGGCTCCGCCGGCGGCGCGTGTTCGACCCGGTTGCGGCCGCCGGCCTTGGCCAGGTACAGGTACTTGTCGGCCTCGGTCAGCAGCGGATGCAGGGTCTGCCGCTGCGGACCGCTGCTGCTGACGCCAATGCTGATGGTGAGACGCAGGGTCTGCGTGCCCAGCGGAATCACGAGGTCGGCGATGCGCGCGCGCAGGGTTTCGAAGTAATCGGCGGCCGCGGCGGGGGCCAGGCCCGGCACCAACATGCAGAATTCCTCGCCGCCGAAGCGCGCCACCATGTCCTGCGGGCGCGCGTGCGCGGCCAGGGTCGCCGCCACCGCGCGCAGCGCTTCGTCGCCGGCCTCGTGGCCGAAGGTGTCGTTGATGTGCTTGAAATGGTCGATGTCGAGCATCGCCACGCAGACCGGCTCCTGCCGCGCCAGCCACTTCGCCAGCACGCGCTGGCTCTGTTCGAGGAAGTGCCGGCGGTTGGGCAGGCTGGTGAGGAAGTCGCGTGTCGCCAGGTCCTGCAGGGTGCCGATCAGCTCCAGCTGATCCACGTTCTGCGAGACCCGGCAGAAGAACTCCTCGCGCGAGAAGGGCTTGCGCAGGAAGTCGTTGGCGCCGTTCTTGAGGAAGCGCGGTACCAGCGACGGGTCGTTGTTGCCGGACAGGCCGATCACCGCCAGCATGTCGCGCGCGCGCAATGCGCGCAGCCGGCGGGTGAATTCCACGCCTTCCATGCCCGGCATTTCCTGGTCCACCACCGCCAGGCGGATGGACGGATTGGCCTCGATCGCGCGCAGCCCGGCGGCGCCGTCGGCGGCCTCGACCACGCGGTAGCCGTACATCGACAGCAGGGAGGCGGCGTAGGCGCGCGCCGACGGCGAGTCGTCCACCACCAGCGCGGTGATGGACCGGTTGCGCGCCAGTCGCTGCACCAGCCAGGCCAGGTAGTCGATGCTGTCCGGCGCGTTCTTCAGGACGAAGTCGATGATCTGCTGGGTCAGGATGCGCTTGCGCAGGCTCTCGTCGTAGACCCCGCTGACCACCACGGTGGGCAGCCCGCGCGCGACGAAGAAGTCCACGACGGTGTCGCGGTCGCCGTCGGCCAGCACCAGCCCGGTCAGCGCCAGGAACCAGGGGCCGCCGTCATCCAGGGCGGCGGCGGCCTCGGCCAGGGTGGAGACCACCACGACCGGCAGTTCGACCCGTTGCTCGATCGCCGCGCGCAGCAGGTCGGTGAAGGTGCGCGAGTTTTCCACCAGCAGGATGCGCTGCTGTGCGGGGCTGCCGTCGGGGGCGATCGGGGCGATCGACAACGGGTGCGACATGCATGCCTCGCGGGCGGCAATCCAGGAATGGAACCCGGTTAGCGGCCGTGCGCGCGCAAACTTGAGGGCGGCGTGGGTGCGTCGCTGGCTACCAGAGCGCGTCGCGCAGCTTGTACCAGGACATCGCCGCCACCAGCAGCGGCGTGCGCAGCAGGCGGCCGCCGGGGAAGGGCGCGTGCGGGATCCGTGCGAACACGTCCAGCCGCTGCGCCTGCCCGGCGATCGCCGCAGCGATGACCGCGCCGGCCAGGCCGGTGGCGGCCACTCCATGGCCGGAGAAGCCCTGGGCGAAGTACACGTTCGGGGTCAGCCGGCCCCAATGCGGGGCGCGGTTGCGGGTGATGTCGACGTAGCCGCCCCACACCGAGTCCATCTCGACCTGGCGCAGTTGCGGGAACACCCGGCGCATGCGCCGGGTCATCACCCGGCGCAGGCCCGGCGGCGGCAGCGACGAATAGCTGGCGCGGCCGCCGAACAGCAGCCGGTGGTCGCGGCTGAGGCGGAAGTAGTCCAGCGCCCAGTTGACGTCGGCCACCGCCATGTCGTTGCCGATCAGTTCGCGGGCCAGCGCCTCGCCCAGCGGCGCACTGGCGCCGATGTAGGTGCCGACCGGCATGATCCGCGATTCCAGCTCCGGGGCGATGCCGCGCAGCCAGGCGTTGCCGGCGAGGATGGCGAACTCGCCCTCGACCTCGCCGTGCGCGCTGCGCAGGATCGGTCGCGCGCCGCGCACCAGTTGCGTGACCGGCGTCTGCTCGTAAATGCGCACCCCGGCCGCCAGCGCCGCCCGCGCCAGGCCACGCGCGTAGTCCAGCGGATGCAGGTGGCCGCTGGCCGCGTCATACATCGCCCCCAGGTAGCGTGGGCTGCGCAACTGCGACTGCAACTGCGCGCGGTCCCACCATTGCAGCGAATAGTCGTAGCGCTGCGCCATCTCGATGATGCCGGCGCGCAAGGCGCGTTCCTGGCGCGGCTTGATCGCCACGTGCGCATGGCCGTCGCGCCAGTCGCAGGCGATGCCATGGCGGGCGATGCGGGTACGCAGCAACTGCATGCCGTCGCGGGAGAAGTCGAACAGCAGTCGCGCATCGTCCTGGCCGAGCAGGGCTTCCAGGGTGTGCTGCTCGCAGCCGTAGCCGACGATGGCCTGGCCGCCGTTGCGCCCGGACGCACCCCAGCCGACCCGCTGCGCCTCCAGCACCACCACCCGATAACCGGCCTCGGCCAGGGCCAGCGCCGCACTCAGCCCGGTATAGCCGGCGCCGAGGATGCACACGTCGGCGCGTACCTGGCCTCGTAATGGTTCCTGTTTCGGGAATGGTGCGGCGCTGTCGAGGTACCAGGACGCGCCGGGAGTGGGGGCTCGGGAATGGGGAATGGGAGAAGCGCCGGTCATGGCGACGAACCGTTGCGATGACCCAGGCACACCACGCGCCGGGCTGCAGGCGCATTCGCGGTGCCTGCTTTCGATTCCCGATTCACCATTCCCGATTCCCAGCCTTCAAACCGTGCGCAAATACCAGCGATAGTCCACATCGCTGACCTGCGCCTGGAAGTCCAGCAGCTCGCGGCGCTTCTGCTGGCCGTAGATATGCCGGAAGTGCGTGCCGAACGCCGTGGCGGCGAAGTCGCTGTCCAGGAAGCGGGCGATCGCGCTGCGCCAGTCCGGTTCGCGTGCGGCGTGTTGCGCGTAGGCGTTGCCCTGGGTCGGCGGGCCGGGGTCTAGGCCCTGCGCCAGGCCGTGTTCGATGCCGGCCAGCACCGCCGCGACGACCAGGTAGGGATTGGCGTCGGCGCCGGCGATGCGGTGTTCGATGCGGGTGTTGGCCGGGTCGCTGTGCGGCACCCGCATCGCCACGGTGCGGTTGTTGAAGCCCCAGCTGTCGTTGAGCGGGACGAAGGCATTCGCGACGAAGCGCCGGTAGCTGTTGGCGTGCGGGGCGAACAGCAGCAGGCAGTCCTCGGCGCTGTGCTGCAATCCGCCGATGGCATGGCGCAGCGGCGCGGCCGGCACCTGCGGGGTGCAGGCGAACACGTTGTGGCCGGCATCGTCGAGCAGGCTCACGTGCACGTGCAGACCGCTGCCGGATTGCGCGGCGAACGGCTTGGCCATGAAGCTGGCGAGCAGGCCCTGCTGCTGCGCGATCGCCTTGATCGCGCGCTTGAGCAGCACCGCATCGTCGCAGGCGGCCAGCGCATCGGCGCGGTGCTTGAGGTTGATCTCGAACTGGCCGGGCGCGTATTCGGCGACCGCGGTGTCGGCCGGGATGCCCTGCGCGCGGCAGGCCTGCGCGACCGCGTCGGTGAAGCCGCGCTGGTCGTCCAGTTCCTGCATGTAATAGACCTGGGTGCTGTCGTTGCGCAGTCCGCTGTGGGCGTGCAGCGACGGCTGCGGGCGGCCGTGCGCGTCGGCGTGCGGGTCGAACAGGTAGAACTCCAGCTCCACCGCAATCACCGGGGTCAGCCCGCGTGCCTGCAGGCGGGCCAGCACCTGCGCCAGCACCTGGCGCGGGGCGAAGTCGAGCGCGCCGCCGGCGCCGTCCTGCATCGCCAGCATCAGTTGCGCCGACGGCACCGGCGCCCACGGCACCGGCCGCAGACTGCCCGGCACCGGGAAGCACAGCCGGTCCTCGTCGCCGATGTCGTAGCCCAGCCCGGTTTCCTCGACGGTATTGCCGGTGATGTCGGTGGCGATCAGCGACATCGGCAGGCACACCCCGTCGCGGTAGACCTTGTCCAACGCGTCGCGGGCGATGCGCTTGCCGCGCAGCAGGCCGTTGCAGTCCGGCAGCAGCAGATCGATCTGCTCGCAGCCGGCGATACGCTGCAGGGTCTGGGCATCGTCCGGGGGCAGCGGCGGGGCATCGTGCATGCGGGTCATCGCGGCGGACGGCGGGAGTGCTTGGAGCTTAGCAGAGCGCCATGGCGTCAAGAATACTCAACAGCGGCAGGAGGCGACGTGCCGACGCTCGCTCATGCGGCACGCTGGCCGTGTTGCGCTTTTGCGGCATGACGAAGGAGATTTTGCGGCATCGTGCGGGCCGGTCAGCGCCTCTGCAGGTGCGTTGTGCGCCGTGTCCCACTGCGTGTCGTGTTGTAAAAATAAAACGCTCGCGGTAACTTGCGAGGACGCCACACGAGTTCTTCGCATGGCCGTATCGCCCCTGGTCGGTGTGCCGACCGACCGCAAGCTCATCGGCCACCATCCGTTCCTGGCCGCGGGCGAAAAGTATCTGCGTGCCGCCGTCGATGGCGCCGGGGTGACCCCGGTGCTGCTGCCGTCGCTGCAGCCCCCGGTCGACGCCCGCGCCTGGCTGACGCGGCTCGACGGCCTGCTGCTGACCGGCGCGGTCAGCAATATCGAGCCGCACCATTACAGCGACGAGCCGAGCTGGCTCGGCAACCTGCATGACCCGGCGCGCGACGCCAACACGCTGGACCTGATTCCGCAGGCGATCTCGCTGGGCCTGCCGATCCTGGCGATCTGCCGCGGCTTCCAGGAAGTCAACGTCGCCCTCGGCGGCACCCTGCACCAGAAGGTGCACGCGCAGCCGGGGTTGTCCGATCATCGCGAGGATCCGCAGGCGCCGCTGGAAGCGCAGTACGCGCCGGCGCACGAGGTGGCGCTGAGCGAAGGCGGTTGGCTGGAGGAGATCGCCGGCCGCGGGCGGGTGCGGGTCAACTCGCTGCACGGCCAGGGCGTGGCCCGGCTCGGCGGCGACCTGATCGTCGAGGCGCTGGCGCCGGACGGGCTGATCGAGGCCTTCCGCGGCATCGGCCCCGGTTTCCTGCTCGGTGTGCAATGGCATCCTGAGTGGCGGGTCCTCGACGACCCGTTCTATCTCGGCATCTTCCAATCCTTCGGCGACGCCTGTCGCCACTATGCGGCCAGCCGCAGGCGCTGATTCCCATGGCCAGTCGACCCCGATCGCGCAAGCACACCCCGGAACAGCAGGAAAGCTCGCTGCGGCGCTGGCTCAAGGAGCGCCACATCACCGAGGTCGAGTGCCTGGTGCCGGACATCACCGGCAACGCGCGCGGCAAGATCATTCCCGCCGCCAAGTTCTCGCACGACTACGGCACGCGCCTGCCCGAGGGCATCTTCGCCACCACGGTCACCGGCGACTACCCGGACGACTACTACGACCTGACTTCGCCGTCGGATTCGGACATGCAGCTGCGCCCGGACCCGGACACGGTGCGCATGGTGCCGTGGGCCGCCGATCCCACCGCGCAGGTGATCCACGATTGCTATACCAAGGAAGGCCAGCCGCACGAACTGGCGCCGCGCAACGTGCTGCGCGGGGTGCTGGAGGCGTATGCGGCGATCGGCTGCAAGCCGGTGGTGGCGCCGGAGCTGGAGTTCTTCCTGGTGCAGAAGAACACCGACCCGGACTTTCCGTTGCTGCCGCCGGCCGGCCGCTCGGGCCGGCCGGAGACGGCACGGCAGTCGTACTCGATCGACGCGGTCAACGAGTTCGATCCGATCCTGGACCTGATGTACGACTATTGCGACGCGATGGAGCTGGACGTGGACACGCTGATCCACGAATCCGGCGCGGCGCAGCTGGAGGTCAACTTCACCCACGACGACGCGCTGTCGCGCGCCGACCAGGTGTTCCTGTTCAAGCGCACCATGCGCGAGGCGGCGCTGCGCCACGGCGTCTACGCCACCTTCCTGGCCAAGCCGATGGAGAACGAGCCGGGCAGTGCGATGCACATCCACCAGAGCCTGGTGGACAAGCACGGCAAGAACGTCTTCAGCGGCCGCCGCGCCGGCGAGTATAGCCGCACCTTCGCGCATTACCTGGCGGGCCTGCAGAAGTACGTGCCGATGGCGATGGCGTTCTTCGCGCCCAACGTCAATTCCTACCGCCGGCTGATGTTCGGCGAGGTCTCGCCGAGCAATGTGCTGTGGGGCTTCGACAACCGCACCTGCGGCCTGCGCGTGCCGATCGACACGATCGAAAACATGCGTGTGGAGAGCCGCTTCGCCGGTTCCGACGCCAACCCGTACCTGGCGATGGCGGCGACGCTGGCCTGCGGCCTGCTCGGGATCCGCGAAAAGCTCGAACCGACCGAGCCCACCACCGGCAGTGGCAAGGAGATGGGCTATCAGTTGCCGCGCTCGCTGGGCGAGGCGCTGGACGAGCTGGAGCGGTGCGGGCCGTTGCAGGAGTTGCTGGGGCCGCGCTTTGTGCGGGCGTACATTTCGGTCAAGCGCAAGGAGTACGAGACGTTCTTCCGGGTGATCAGTTCGTGGGAGCGGGAGTTCTTGTTGTTGAACGTGTGAGTTCCTGGCGGCGCGTGACGCATCGTTTGCGACGGAGTTGCCTACGCTCTGCAGCAGATTCGATCCTGCCTTTGCCTTTGCCTTTGCCTTTGCCGTTGCCGTTGCCGTTGCCTTTTCCGTTTCCGTTGCCGTTGCTTTTGCGTTGCTTCGGTTGTTGCTTTTGCCTTACCGGGTTCCCTTCCGAAGCGGCGGCC
>NZ_AQOJ01000024.1:0-12057 GCF_000364685.1 Xanthomonas sp. SHU 166 | reverse complement strand
GGGGGGAGCCGGTGGCCTACCTGACCGGCCGGCGCGGCTTCTGGACCCTGGACCTGGCGGTCGGGCCGGCCACGCTGATCCCGCGCGCCGACACCGAGCGGCTGGTGGAACTGGCGCTGGAACGGCTGGACCTGGCACCGGGCCGCCGGGTCGCCGACCTCGGCACCGGCAGCGGCGCCATCGCCCTGGCCCTGGCCAGCGAGCGGCCGCAGGCGCAGGTGACGGCCACCGACCTCAGTGCGGAGGCGCTGACCATGGCGCAGGCCAATGCGCACGCACATGGCCTGGGCAACGTCGCCTTCGCGCATGGGCCGTGGCTGGCGCCGCTGGCCGGCCAGCGCTTCGATCTGATCGCCAGCAACCCGCCTTACATCGCCGAGGATGACCCGCACCTGCAGCAGGGCGATCTGCGCTACGAACCGGCCAGCGCGCTGGCGTCTGGCCCCGATGGGCTGGACGACCTGCGCCGGATCGTCGCCGATGCGCCGGCGCATCTGCTGCCCGGCGGCTGGCTGCTGCTGGAACACGGCTGGGACCAGGGCGCGGCGGTGCGCGCGCTGCTGGAGGCGGCCGGCTTCGCGGAGGTGGCGACGTATCAGGACCTGGAGGCGCGCGACCGGGTCACGCTGGGGCGCCAGCCGCTGGCCTGACCCGCCGGCGCCGGGGTATGGTGCGTGGGTAACGATGCCGGACATGGATGACCCGCAATGTTCACCCTCAGTCGCCTTTCGAATGCGATGCGCGTACCGCCCACGCCCGCCGTGGCATAGACGGGTGCGCGGCATGCCGAGGGTGCGTGGATCCCTGCCGGCGTGACCGCTCGTCGCAGGCCCCGTCTCAGAATCCTGCGCGCACTCGCTGTCGCTGCCATCCTCGTGGCTGGCGCGGGCTGCTCCAACGGCATCGACGTCGGCAACGATGGCGCAACCGGGCATCTGAATCCGCACCCGGTCAAACGCGACGAGGTCATCGCCACGTCCCATGCGCCGGGGCCGTGGGATGCATTCGAGGGCGCCTACATCGGATACGACGTCGTCAATAAGAAGTGCGTTCCGATGATCCCCTTCATTGGTCAACAGCAAGTCCCCAATACCGGACTCGACGTTCCGATGACCCGCGTAGACGACCATACGTGGAAGGGGTATTTCTACCGTGATGCGCTGCAGGATGAGGATTACTTCAAGCTTGGGGTGTGCCATTGGGACGTCACGAGCGTGAGCGCCAGTGCGATTGCTCAGGGCCTAAGGTTTGCGCGGAGCGGCTCTATGGAGAAGATTCTGCGCGAAGGTGGAGGGACCAGGTATTTCAAGAAGGTCGCGTATGGGGATAAGTCCCTGGTCCCTTACGGGGCGCAGGATTTCGATCCTGCTGATCCTGAAGTGCTACAGCATCCGGACGCGTATTTCTCTGTCACCCTCGCTGTCAGGGAGGCCCAGCCGTGAAGGGGATTGATCAAGCGGTTGCCGATGCGGCCAACGACGCGTATGTGAATCGTCCTCGAAGCGATATCGCTGCAAGAAGCAGGTGCATTCAGGTGAGAGGCGCTACTGGGTTCTCGGCTTTTCCAGTGGCTCAGCTACAGGCTTCCAGTCAGTTATGTAACCAATACCTGGCGCTGCCGCATGCCGGTATCAGAGCCCGATGGCGATTCATCAGGAAAATCCGGGCCATGGATGTGGGTCAGGATCTCACTTGTACCCTTTGCGCGATGGGCAGTGGCGACATGGTTTCCAGCGAGTAAGATCGCAGTCGCAACTTGGCGTCTTGATAAAGGAGAGGTGGCGCGATGAGCGACGAAAAGAGCACGTACAGCGACAATCCCTATCGTCCACGCGCCCGCACGATGCGCGATGCGCAACTCCTGCGCGACATGGGCAGCATCAATGCGGACGTCTACGCCAGGCTTGGCGCGCTGCCGCGTGGTGGGGTGCCGATTGCGCCCTGGCGCAAGCCGAGACTGCCATTGCCACCAGACCCCACTGCCGCGCTGCCTGCGGCCTCTCCCCCCGAGGACGATACGATGAAACTGCACCACCTGGCCGCTGCCGCCATTATGCCCCTGGCCGCGACCGCCGCCGGTTGTTCGAAAGGTATCGATGTTGGCAACGACGGTGCGACCGGGCATCTGAATCCGCATCCGGTCAAGCGCTACGAGGTCATCGCCACGTCAAATGCGCCGGGACCGTGGGATTCTTTCAAGGGTGCTTACATTGGATATGACGTCATCAATAAGAATTGTGTGCCGATGATGCCAGTTCTTGGCGAGCACCATGTGCCTAACACCGGGCTCGATATTCCTATGGTCCAGGTGGATGACCACACGTGGAAGGGCTATTTTTATCGCGATGCCCTGCTGGATGAAGATTATTTCAATCTCGGGGTTTGCCACTGGGATGTGACAAGTGTGGGTGTTAGCGCGATTGGCAAGGGTGTGAAATTCGGTTGGGGAGGGTTGTTGGAAAAAATCTTGCGCGAGGGTGGTGGGAAAAGCTATTTCAAGAATAGTTCTTATGGGGATCCTGCTTTGGTTCCCTATGGTGCGCTAGAGTTCCAGTCTGACGATCCCGAGGTTCTTAAAGACCCTGATGCTTATTTCCCAGTGACGATCACTGTTAAGGAAGTCAAGTCATGAAAGTCATTGATCAAGCGTTAGCTGATGCAAGTAATGACTCGTATGCCAACCGATCACAGCGTGATGTGGGCGATAACAATAGATATGTTTCTCTAGATGGCCAGGATTATAAGATATTTGGCTATGCCAGTGATCCGGCTACCGGCTTTCACGCAACTGCGTATCAAAGCGTTGCGTCGCCTCACAATGTTATTGTCGCGTACCGAGGTACTGATCCTGGTCTATTTTCAGGTAAGAGTGTTTCGGAAAAAGCGGACCACGCGCTGACGACGCTGCAGGACATCGCCGTCGATGCAAAGATGGTGCGAGATACCGTCAACGCGCAGAAGTCTGCGGCCGACGCGTTTACAGCGCAGATGATCGCCAAAGCGGCTGCGCAGGGCATCCCGAAAACCCAGATATTCGCTGCCGGCCACTCCCTGGGCGGCGCATTGGCGGAACTCCAGGCCGCCAAATATGGCCTGCGCGGCGCCACCTACAACGGCTTCGGCGCGGCGGACATGATCGATGGCCCGCCGCAGCCGGGCTTCCAGCTCACCAACTACCGCATGGCCGGCGACGTGGTGAGCGCGGCCAGTCCGCATGTCGGCAAGGTGGTGTCGCTGGCCAGCGAAGAGGACATCCAGAGCCTGCGGGCCGGCCGCTACCTGGATGCGCCGCCCGGGTCGGCGCCGCCAAACGCGCTGATCGCGATGCGGCTGAGCGACCACGGCGGCCAGCAGCACTTCAGCAGCGACAGTCCGGACAATATCCTGCAACCCCAGCGCTTCCAGGAAGCGACGCAGCGCTACGCGGCGAACAAGGACGCCATCGACCGCTTCGGCAGCGATGTGTCCTTCGCACGCGCCGAACTGTCCGAGTCGCTGCGGCAGATGCGCGGGAACGACGGGCAGGGCCAACTGTCGCCGAATCTGCGGCGGCAACTCAACGAGTACCTCGTGCTCAACGCCGATCCCGCCATTCGCGACACCATCGCGCGTGGCGCGCCCGTGCGCGGGGTTGCCGACGGCCTGCAACACGGTGCCGATGCCGTGCGCGCCGGCGGTCGCTACGTGCAAGCGCTGGACGAACGTATCGCGATCGTGGCGCGGGAGGGCGGGCGCCTTACCGCGCCCTTCATCCCGGTTGCGCCGCTGGCTGGACATGTGGTGGGCGAAGCCGCCCGTCTGCACGGTCAAGGTGCGGATGCGGCGGCGCGGTGGGTGGGCGGCGGGCTGGAATCGGCCAAAGGCGCCGTGGAGCGAGGCGCGCATGCGGCTGCCGACGCCGTGGTGGAGCGGATCCATGATCCTCGCTTCCAGGCGGGCGTGGCCAACGTCGCCAATCACATCGTCGATGCCTACGATGGCGCGCGGGTCGCGGCGCAAACCGCCACGCAGACGTATCAGCTCGGCAAGCAGGCGGTCTCCGATGGGATCGACCGGGCCGAACGTGCGGTGGCGCAAACCTACGACGCAACCAAGCACGTGGTGACCGACGGCGTGCAGCAGGTGGGGCGCGCGGCCACCCAGGCCTACGGCGCCGCGAAGCATGTGGTGATTGAAGGCGCGGAGCAGGTTGGGCGTGCGGCCACTCAAACCTACGACGCGACCAAGCACGTGGTGACCGAAGGCGCGCAGCAGGTCGGGCGTGCCGCCACCCAGACCTACGACGCCGCGAAGCATGTGGTGACTGAAGGCGCGGAGCAGGTTGGGCGTGCGGCCACTCAAACCTACGACGCGTCCAAACACGTAGTGACCGAAGGCGTGGCGCAAGCTGGACGTGCGGCCACCAGTGCCTATGATGCGGCGAAGCAAGCGGCCGACAGCGCCGCGCGGGTTGGTACGCACGCGTACGAAGCCGCAAGACAGACCGCCACGCAAGGCATCGATGCCGCCAAGCACGCGGCGGGCAAGGCCTACGACACGCTGACCCATCCCGGGCAGTGGTTCCAGCGCAGCGCGCCGGCCCAAGCGCCTGCCGCGACGCCTGCTTCCGGCGTCCAGTCGGCGCCGTCGGCCGGACACAAGGCCGATCGTGAGCAGAACCTCGCCGCACTGCCTGCGTCCGATCAGACCATGTTCGCGCGCATCCGCAGGGACGTACCGACGCGTATCGACGATGCGCATGTCGCGCAGGCGATGCTCGGTGCCAAGCGGGCCGGCATCGCCGATGCCGACAAGATCGACCGGGTGCAGATGGCCGGCGACACGCTGTGGGTGTCCGGCACCACGCCGGGCTTCCGCGCCGCCACGGACGTGGCGCAGGCCGCTGCACCGATGCACGAGACGGTGCAGCAGGCGCAGGCGTTCAACCAGCAGCGCGCGCAGCACCTGGCCATGGAAGCGCAGCAGCGGTTGCAGGACGCCCCTGGCGGCAGAGGCGCGCCGGCGATCGGTTGATCCCGACCCCGGTTGGCCGATCGGCGCTGCGCCAGGTCCGTTCGCGGCCGGCCGTTGCTGGTCAGCGCCGCTCAAGTGGCGCGCATGGGTAGAATCGCGGTTTTCCCGCAGGAGTCGCCATGCGCACGCTGTATCCCGAGATCGAGCCGTTCGACAGCGGCATGTTGCCGGTGGACGCACGGCATACCCTGTCCTACGAACAGTGCGGCAATCCGCACGGCAAGCCGGTGGTGCTGCTGCATGGCGGTCCCGGCGGCGGCTGCAACGCCAAGATGCGCCGCTTCCACGATCCGGCCAAGTACCGCATCGTGCTGTTCGACCAGCGCGGCTCCGGCCGCTCCACGCCGCATGCCGACCTCGTCGACAACACCACCTGGAACCTGGTCGCCGATATCGAGCGGCTGCGCACGCACCTGGGCATCGACCGCTGGCAGGTGTTCGGCGGCAGCTGGGGCTCGACCCTGGCGCTGGCCTACGCGCAGAGCCATCCGGAGCGCGTCACCGAACTGGTGCTGCGCGGCATCTTCATGCTGCGTCGCTGGGAACTGGAGTGGTTCTACCAGGAAGGCGCCAGCCGCCTATTCCCGGACGCATGGGAGCACTACGTCGCGGCGATCCCGCCGGTGGAGCGCGCCGACCTGATCTCCGCCTTCCACCGGCGCCTGACCAGCGACGACGAGGCCACCCGCCTGGCCGCGGCCAAGGCCTGGAGCGTGTGGGAAGGCGCGACCAGCTTCCTGCACGTGGACGCCGATTTCGTCGACAGCCACGAGGACCCGCACTTCGCGCTGGCCTTCGCCCGCATCGAGAACCACTACTTCGTCAACGGCGGCTTCTTCGAGGTCGAGGACCAGTTGCTGCGCGACGCGCACCGCATCGCCGACATCCCGGGGGTGATCGTGCACGGCCGCTACGACGTGGTCTGTCCGCTGGCAAACGCCTGGGACCTGGCCAAGGCCTGGCCGAAGGCGACGCTGCAGATCACCCCGGCCTCCGGCCATTCCGCGTTCGAGCCCGAGAACGTCGACGCGTTGGTGCGCGCCACCGACGGCTTCGCCTGAGTCCGCGCGCGGCTGCATAGCGCGTTCACGGAAGGGCGGTGCTGCGCATGGCGGCACCGTCCACTGCAATGATTCAGCAGGCCAGCGCGTTGCCGGGTTCGCATCCGGCGGCGGTGATGGCACCGGCCGCTGCGAAGGGGCGCGTGTCGAGCTGTGCCTGCTTGGTCTCGTCGGTCCACACCACGAACGATTCCAGCACGTTGTCGCCGAAGGTGGTGCTGATCGCCACGTCGGCGGCGTCGCGGCCGCGCGCGATCAGCACCCGGCCGATGCGCGGCACGTTGTGGCGTGCATCGAAGGTGTACCAGCGCCCGTCGAGGAAGGCTTCGAACCAGCCGGAAAAATCCATCGGTGCGTCCGAGGCTGGGACGCCGATGTCGCCCAGATAGCCGGTGCAGTAGCGCGCCGGGATGTTCATGCAGCGGCACAGCGCGATCGCCGCATGCGCGAAGTCGCGGCACACGCCGCGCCCTTCCTGCAGCGCCTGCGCGGCGCTCTTGGTGGCGCAGGCATGGGCATAGCCGAAGGCGATGCGCGTATGCACGTAGTCGCAGATCGCCTGTACCCGTGCCCAGCCGGGCGGCGTGCCGCCGAACAGCTCCCAGGCCATGCCACTGAGCAGGTCGGTCTCGCAGTAGCGGCTGCCGAGCAGGTACACCAGGGCGTCGTCGGGCAACTGCTCCACCGGCGTCTGCGCGGCGTCGTAGCGGTACTGGTCCGGCAGTCCGCTGTCGCGCACCACCGCATCGGCACGCAGGGTCAGCGTGCCGGCGGGCGCCTGCAGGCGCGTGCAGCGGTTGCCGAAGCCATCGCGATAACGGTGCAACGGCAGCGCCGGCACGCTGTGCAAGGCGGTGGCGGCAACGATGTCGTCGCGGCGGCTGTCGTGGATGTCCAGCATCGCCAGCATCGGCGTCGCTTGCGCGAACCGGTAGCGGATTTCGTAACCGAGGCGGATGAGCATGTGGGGTCCGATGCGGGGCGGGTTTCCGGTACGGACCGGTCCAGCCCGAGCGTGCGCAGGAGACACTCAGCTTAGTGTGAAGGCGGGCGGCAGCCGCTTCAGCATGCTGAGCGGCGTCGTGGCCAGTGCATGCCGAACGGCCGCAGGGGCAACCGGGCGTTGCGGATCGCGGGCGCCGCTGCGCCAGCCGCGTACCGCTGCACTGGGGGCGCATCGCGGCGGCGCTGCCGGTCGCGGACTGCTTGGGTGCGGGCGAGCGGTCGTCGTCGAACGGGGTCGCGGATCGACACGCCAGGCGATGTCCAGCGACGTCTCGCTCCGGTCTCGCAGGCTTCATTCTCCTTCAGCGTCCGCACACCTGCCGTAGACTGCGCTGCCGCGCGCTGCATGCCCGACGACGTATGATTCCGCTATTGACCTTGCGTGAGACGCTGGATGCCTTTGCCGCCTGCAACGACGACGGTCACGTGCACGAGGCGTTCGGCTGGGTGCATGCCACCGGCGAGGATCCGCTGCAGGCGCGCTTCTGGTTGCCGCCCGACGAAGCCACTGCATTCGGCGACGATGACACACCGCCCGCGGCGGCGCGCGCGCTGGGCTTGGCGCCCTACCTGGAATCGGCGACGTTCGCCGACGTGCTCGACGTGCAGAAGCGGCAACGCCCGCTGTCGACGTTATACGACTACGCGCAGGCGTTGGTCTACTACGCGGAGTACGACGCGTTCCTGCAGGTCGAGGGTGTGGACGAGGCGCTCGGCGAGGCGGACGAGGACGCTTGGGAGGCGGCGCGCGCGGTTGGCGTCGGTGCAGGCGTCTTTGCCTCGTTCGATCTGGTGCTTGCGCGCTGTCCGCCCGAATGCGTCAAGCCGATAGCGCAGCGGGTCGCGCACCTGCTGGACTGGCCGATCGGCCAGGCGTTGGCCGCCTGTCGCGCCGGGTCGCTGACCGTGGGCGAGGCATTGGATCGTCTTCGTGCCGCGGCGATCGCGGCCGATTTCGCCGCACTCGGCGTTCCGCTGCAGGTGCAGGGCTACAAGGCGTTTCCGTGGATGCCAGTGCCGACGCTGGCATGAGGCGTGGTGCGGGAAGGGCGTCGGCGTTACTCAGCCCAGCGCCAGCAACTGCGGCTGCAGCGTGCTGAAGATCCGCGCCAGCCGCTGCGCCCAGGCCTGCTGGCCGGCGGCATCGGCGATCAGGTCCTGGCGGATCTCCAGTTCCACGTGCGGCAGGCCGCGGCCTTCGCCGTGCACGGGCACCGCGTAGTCGCTGCTGTCGCTGACCGCGTAAGGCGCGTTGTCGCCGACCAGCAGGTCGTCTTCCTCGCGCAGCGCCTGCAGCAGCGCGTGGGCGAAGCGGGTGTCGCGGTGGTAGAGCACGCCGGCATGCCAGGGCCGCGGCGCGCCGTCCATCACCGGGGTGAAGCTGTGCATCATCACCAGCACGGTGGGGCGCGCGGCGGCGCGGCGTGCGTCCAGTTCGGCGGCGATGCGCGCGTGGTAGGGCGCATGCACGGCGTCGATGCGCTGCTGCCGCTGCGCCGCCGTGAGTGCGGCGTTGCCCGACACCACGGTGCGGTCGCTGACCGGCGGAATCAGTGTCGGCGAGGCGAGCGGGCGGTTGCAGTCGATCAGCAGCCGCGAGTAGGTCTGTTCGATCGCCCAGGCGTCGAGCAGCGCGGACAGCGCGCGGGTGGTGCCGGCGATCCCGATGTCCCAGCCGATGTGCCGGTCCAGTTCCGCCTGCGCCAGGCCGAGGCCGTGCAACGCGCGCGGCACTGCCTGTCCCGCGTGATCCGCCAGCAGCACGAACGGCGATGTACCGTGTGGTCGGTGGATGCTGAACACCGGCGGGTCGTCCGCGCCCAGCAGCGGCGGCAATGCGTGGCTGAGACCCTCAGCCACGCGGCGTGCCGTCGAGTTCGTGTTCGATCATCCACAGCCCCGCCCACAGCTTCGCGTCCAGTGCGTAGCCTTCGCCCATCTTCTGCACCAGCCATGCGGCGGCGCGCGTGCGCGGCACCGAATGCACGGTGATGTCCTCGCTGGCGTCGCCGCCGCCGTTGCCGACCTTGCGCAGGCCGCTGGCACGCACGAAGGCGATCTTCTCGTTGCTGGCGCCGGCCGAGGTCGGGCCGATCAGCAGCACTTCGGCGTGCTCGGCGGTCCAGCCGGTTTCCTCTTCCAGTTCGCGCACCGCCGACACTTCGATCGATTCGCCGGCATCGATGTCGCCAACCAGTCCGGCCGGCATCTCGATGGTGCGGGCCTGCAGCGGCACGCGGAACTGTTCGACGAACAGCACCTCGTCGTCCGGCGTGACCGCCACGATGATCGCGGCCAGGCCGCCGGCGTGCACGCGCTCGGAATACTCCCAGGTGCCGCGCACGACCATGCGCTGGTACTTGCCTTCGTAGACGATGCGGGGCGGGGAATCGTGGCGGGGCATGGGCAGCTCGCAAGATGGCGGAGGAAGAGGGCGCGGTCGCGCACGGCGCGGTCCGGCGATGCGGTGCAGTGTAGAACGTGCGTTGTGTTTTTGATGCGCGCCAGATCGTGCCCGGTGTCGCTGGCGCCGCGCGAGTCGCTCGGCGCCAGCGACCCCACAGTGCAACCGGCACAGCGCGTGCGAGGGCGTGCCTGCTTCGGGCAGCGGCATCGCCTGCCCGTGGCGAAGGCCAGCGCTCAGCCGGCCACAAACTCCAGGCCGGCCGCCTGCAGCAGGCGGCGTCGGGTCAGCGGCCCGAAGCGCAGCGCCTCGCACAGGCCGTGCAGCATGTCGGCATCGGCCGCGCCGCGGGCGAAGTCCGCGCTGGCGGTGTGCAGCGGCGCGTCCAGGGCGATGGTGGTCAGCTGCCGCCACAGCAGCGCGTGTTCACGCTGCTCGCGCAGGCGCACGGCCATCTGCGCAGCGCCGCGCAGGCGCAGGAACGCCACTTCGTCGACCCGCGCCAGCAGCGTGTCCAGGTCGCCGAAATGCGCCAGCAGGATCGCCGCCGACTTGGCGCCGATGCCGGTGACGCCGGGAATGTTGTCGATCGCATCGCCGGTCAGCGCCAGGTAGTCGGCGATCTGGTGCGCATGCACGCCGTGGCGCGCCTTGACCCCGGCTGCGCCCCAGCGCTGGCCGCGGCCGTAGTCCCACTGTTCGTCGAACTCCAGCAGCAACTGCGACAGATCCTTGTCGGCGGACACGATGACGCCGTGGAAGCCGTCGCCGCGTGCACGGTGCAGGGCGCTGCCGATCAGGTCGTCGGCCTCGTAGTCGTGGTGCGCCAATACGCCCAGGCCCAGGGCCGCGCACAGCGCCTTGCAGTGCGCGAACTGGCGGCGCAGCGCGTCCGGCGCCGGCGCGCGGTTGGCCTTGTAGGCGGCGTACAGGCGATGCCGGAAGCAGCTGTCCAGCGCTTCGTCGAAGGCGATCACGATGTGCTGCGGTCGCTCGCGCTCGAGCAGGTCGAGCAGGAAGCGCGCGAAGCCGTGCACCGCATTGGTCGGCCAGCCCTGTGCGTCCTGGAATTCGTCGGGAATCGAATGCCAGGCGCGGAACACGTACAGGCTGGCGTCGACCAGGTACAGCGGCCGCGACAGGGGCAGCCCTGCGTTCACGGCGTCCAGTCGCTGAGCAGCGCGCGTGGGTCCGGCCGCTCACGCTCCGGCACGTCGAGGCGGGCGGTGCCGATGTGGATGAAGCCGGCGACATGCTCGTGTTCGGCCAGGCCCAGCCGCGCGGACACCGTTTCGTCATACGCCATCCAGCCGGTCAGCCATTGCGCGCCGAAGCCGTAGGCCTGCGCGGCCTGCAGCAGCGCGAAGCACACCGAGCCGGCGGTCATCCACTGTTCGATCTCCGGCACCTTGTGTCCGCGCTGCAGGCAGGCGATCACCGCGATCACCACCGGCGCATGCGCGAAGCGTTCGCGATCCTTCTCCACCGCCGCCGGCGCCGCGCCGGGATCGCGCTGCAGGGTGCGCGCGGCGAGGATGTCGCCCAACGCCTGACGCGCCGGGCCGGCGATGCGCAGGAAGCGGAACGGCACCAGCTTTCCGTGATCGGGGACACGCACTGCCGACTGCAGCATGGCCAGCAGCGTCTCCGCGTCCGGTCCCGGCTCGCCCAGCTGCTTGGATGGCACTGAACGGCGCGCATCCAGCGCTTGCAGCGAATGAATTGTGCGCATAGTCTCGATTCCGTGGGGCGGGCGCGGAATTATAGTCGGGCGCTCGCAGGCGGCAGCGGATGCCGCAGTTACACGGACAATCGCGTTGTGTTGCTGATCTGCCGCTAGCTTCCGAATTGACGTCGGTCTCACTGCTGCCTGCGTATCACACTGCCATGACCCTTGCTGAATACGCTGAAGAGTTGTCGCCCAGCCGCAACGCGGATCTGCTCGATCAGGTCCGGGATGTGGTGTCGGTTCCGCTCGCCGGCGCTTTCGGCGAGGTGCTGGACGTGCTGGCCGAAGCGCTGTTCCGCATGGCCGAGCGCGCCGGGCCGACCCAGAACGATTATTTCGAGGCGATCCAGCTGCTGCGCCAGCAGCGCGAGCCGATCGCCGCGCGCTTCCGCGCGCACCTGGCCCAGGCCTGGCAGGCGCTGGAAGCCGGCCGTCCGCTGTCGGTGGAGCGCAGTCTGGCGCGCGAGCGCGGCGACCTCAGCCTGGTCTCGGAACAGGAACTGGACGTGCGCCTGGCGGTGCGCAACCTGGCCGGGGCGATCCAGCACCGCTGGCGGCCGGAGCTGATGCGGCTGAACCGGTTCCTCGGCTTCATCGCCGGCGGCCAGCGCATCGATGCCGACAACAACCCGTTCGGCCCCGAGCACGTGGGCGCGGCGGTGTATGCGGCGCTGCACGGGCTGGTGCTGGCGCCGCAGGTGCAACTGGCGATCGTCAAGATCTGCGAGCAGGAACTGCAGGAGCGCGTCGGCGAACTGTATGCGCAACTGGAGCAGCGCCTGAACGAGGTCGCGCGCGCCCGCGCGCTGCCGAGCGGGCGCCCGCGCCGCCGCGCCATCCCGCGC